>NZ_JTJP01000081.1:0-3301 GCF_001678575.1 Gallibacterium genomosp. 1 | reverse complement strand
TCTTCTTTAGAAGAAATAGTAAGTAGTCAAAAATCCATCAATTTTGATCTTTTTAATGAAAACTTTCATTTATTTAATATTTATATGTATTGGAAAAAGAAATTATATATTTATAATCAAGTTTTCATTTTTATGAAAAACTATATAAAAATCTTAATGAAAAATATCTTATCTATTCAATTCTTTATTTGAGATTCTATATACTTCACCACTTTTTTTAATATCTAATAAAATTTATGCTATTACACTCTATTCTTCGATTTAAATATACTAAAGTTGCATTTTTTGTTTCATCTATTTTAGCAAGTGCGGTGGCAAATGCTTCTCGAGTTCGTGAGGATATTGATTATCAATATTTCCGTGATTTTGCAGAAAATAAAGGTCAATTTACAGTTGGTGCAAGTAATATTCCTATTTTTAATAAAAATAATGAAAAAATTGGGGTAATGATGCAAGGAATACCTATGCCTGACTTAAACATCGCTAACAAAAATGGTGGATTTGCCTCATTAATTGATAATGCTTTTGTAAGTAGTGTTCAACATAATAGAGGATATGGCAGTGTCCAATTTGGTGATCAGGATAATAAACCTGATTCTCATACTTTTGATTATTTACTGACTAGCAGGAATGAAATGACATCAGGAGAAAATGGATACTTAAAAAAACCTAGGGCATACGAAACAGATTATCACGTTCCGCGCTTGCATAAGTTAGTAACAGAAGTTGCGCCTATATCGGTAACAGATGCTTTTATTGAAAATAATGATAAAGAAAATTATAACACTTATGGCATTAATGGTAGTGGACGTTTTTTAAGTTATGTCCGTGTAGGAAGTGGAGATCAATCTGTTTATGATCTAGTAGAAAATAAGATTACAAACATAACTGATGCTTATAATTTTCTAACAGGTGGTGGAATACTAGGTGTTCATTCAGTACAAGGGCATACATTATGGTCAAAAGGAAACAAATTACCGGATAACACTTGGGTACAGGATTCAAGAAGCTTATTTGGAACTGATTATGGAGTAATGCCAACGTGGGGAGATGCTGGAGATAGCGGTTCACCATTACTGGGTTATGATTCTAAGTTAAAGAAATGGGTGGCTGTTGGTGTATTAATTGGTGGAACACAACCGCCTAATGCACCGTATATCACTGTTTTTAACATACATTACCCAGGTTATATTAAATTGGTTAAGGATAAGTTTACTGCTGGCATTGTTCAAAATAATACAAATACAGAATGGGAGTGGGCAGTAGATGATAATGACAAATCAACAAGCCATATTCATTCTGAGCAAGCATCATTAAAAGTGAATTTATATAATGAATCTTTATCCGCCAATGATAGTCACCAATCTCGTCCATCAATTGATTATGGACAAGATGTAATTTTTAATGGTGATACTGATGGAAAATTAATCCTAAACCAAGATATTAATCAAGGAGCGGGAGCACTTTATTTTAATACCAATTTTACAGTTGCACCAAAAGAAGATCAAACTTGGCTTGGTGGTGGTATTTCCATAGCCGAAGGGAAGTATGTTGTATGGAAAGTAAAAAATCCAGAAAATGACCGTTTATCAAAAATTGGTGCTGGAATGCTTTATGTAAATGGTAAAGGCAAGAATTTAGGGGATATCAGTATTGGTGATGGCACTGTTATTTTTAATCAGCGTGAAGATGAGAATGGGCTAAAACAGGCATTCAATAAAGTAGGCATCACTAGTGGGCGACCAATTTTAACTTTAAATAGTGAGGATCAAATTAATCCTGATAATCTTTATTTTGGTTTTCGTGGTGGGCGTCTAGATTTAAATGGGAATAGCTTAACTATGCAATATATTCGCCATAGTGATTCTGGGGCACAGATTGTTAACCATAATACTAACATAGGTGCAACACTAACACTTACAGGAACAGAACCTTTCACTGCTGATCAGATACAATGGGGACAACACGGAGAAAAAGGTAAAGATCTGTATGAATATAAAAATCAATGGGCTGCTGGCAGAACAGATTATTTTGTGTTAGTTGGTGATGAACCTTGGAGATACTATCCAACCAATCAAGATAGTTCAAAAAATTGGAAGTTTATCAGCAGTGATAAAGCAACAGCTATGCAATTTATTGTTGATAGTAAAAATACATCAACAGAATTTCGTTATAAAACTTTTGAAGGAACTTTAGGAGAAACTGATTTTAACAAAGGTAGTAATGGAGCATTAGATGTTATTTATCGCCCCAAAATAGCTAATTCAACACTTTTACTTAATGGAACGATAAATTTGAATGGTAATTTAGAGGTTGAAGAGGGCAATGTTATTATTTCTGGGCGTCCAGTTCCACACGCAAGAGACATTAATAATAAAGAAGTGATATTGGATAATGAGTGGATAAATACATCTCATACTGCGTCTGCAATGATAGTTAAAAACAGTGCTACTTTAACGATTGGTCGTAATGTTAGTGAGGTAAATACGATCTTTTCAGTAACTGACAAAGCTGTTTTAAATTTAGGATATCGGACAGGGCAGGATGTTTGTTATCGTTCAAACTATAGCGGTAATACACAATGCGATAAACCAAATTATTCTCAAGAGGTTCTAAATACTATTCCTCAAACATTAGTGAAAGGACATATTATTCTAGACAATGAAAGTACAGCTAATTTAAGTAATGTAATATTTCAAGGAAGGGCTATTGCTAAAGCAGGAACACATATAAATCTTTTTTCCAATAGTCTGTGGGAATTAACACAAAACAGTCAAGTAGGTTATTTAACTTTAGAGGATAATGCTCATATTGTACTAAAAAGCCGTCGTAATGGTTATACTAATTTAATTGTTCAAAATGATCTCAATGGGCAAGGTGTCTTAGATTTTAATACAAACATAGGTTCCTCATTAGGAAATAAATTAATAGTTAACGGAGCACTGCGAGGATCTTTAACTTTATTAGTTAAAGATCAAGCAAAAACATTATCTACAACAGATTCACTTACACTGATTCAGTTTAATCCAAATGAAGAAAATAATTTCACATTTATTTTGCAAAATAGTGAAAATGGTGAACCTTATGTTGATGCTGGAGCTTGGCGTTATAAAGCTAAAAAGAATTTAGATGCCATTGTTTTAACAAATCCTTATGTTAATCCGGATGCTCCGGAAAATATAAAAGAGAGAATAAAAGAAAAAGCAGCAGAATTACAAGCAAAACAAGCTGAACAAGAGCGCTTAGCGAAAGAGCAAGCAGAACAAGAACGTTTAGCGAAAGAGCGAGCTGAACAAGAACG
>NZ_JTJP01000080.1:0-2101 GCF_001678575.1 Gallibacterium genomosp. 1 | reverse complement strand
TTGGGGTGCAGATCATGTTTTTCGATATTATTGTGCCATTTTCTTTGCGGAATGGAGAAAGCCTTGCGCTGTAGTGTAGATAGCTTCTTTTCCTTGTGCGGCGAGTAGCATATCAACAATCTCACGGAATGCACCTTTGCCACCACTTGCTTTAGTAACAATGTCTACTTGGGATTTAATATAATCCGCAGCATCGGCTACGGTTGCAGTAACACCACATACATTAAATGCTGGTAAATCAACACTGTCATCACCAATATAAAGTACTTCAGAAGCTTGAACGCCAGCTTGTTGCATTAGTGCGAAACAGGCACTCTCTTTTTCCAGTTTTCCTAAAGCAAACAGAGGAATTTTTAAATCAGCAATCCGCCTTCTTAACACCTTAGAATCGCGACCGGATAAAACGGCGACTTGAATGCCACTTTCTAATAACATTCTGGTTCCTAAGCCATCACGGGCATTAAAGATTTTAAATGCTTCAACACCTTCGCTACTTTCGCCATAATAAAGTGAACCATCGGTTAAAACGCCATCAACATCGGTGATCACTAGTTTGATGTTGGCGAGTTTTTGTTGGATTGTTGACATAGATCCTCCTTAGCTTGAAAATTCATATAAGCCGACAACCTGCTGTTGATCATCGACTACCACAAGTGAATGGATTTTATTTTGACGCATAAAATCTTCTGCTTGACCTAAATAACTGTTTTGATTGATAGTTTTTGGGGTTGCAGTCATAAAATCTTGAGCCTGTTTTTGTAATACAGCCTCTCCATAGCGGCTCATTGCTCGGCGGATGTCGCCATCAGTAATAATGCCCTGTAACTTTTTATCTTGCATAATTAAAGCAACACCCATTCGCCCTTCATTCATTACGGTTAGGCAATCAAGGAAGAGAGTATCGGCGTGAACGACAGGTAGTGTCGTTTGCATTTTATCGTGAACCTTGCATAACAGACGACGACCCAAGCTACCACCGGGATGGAATTTGGCAAAATCTTCTGTTTGGAAATTGCGTGCTTTGATTAATGAAACTGCTAAAGCGTCACCTAATGCCATTGTCACCAACACAGAAGTGGTTGGTGCTAAATTATTAGGACAAGCTTCACGTTCAACACTGATATCTAATACATAATCAGCGTGTTTTGCTAAAGTGGATTGTAAATTACCGGTCATCGCTATGATTTTATTGCCAAAGTTTTTCAAACTCGGAATTAATTTATTTACATCATCGGTTTCACCGCTATAGGAGATTAGTAACACTACATCAATCGGTTTTAGCATACCTAAATCGCCATGGAATGCTTCTGTTGGATGTAGAAAGAAACTTGGGGTACCGGTTGAAGCAAAAGTAGCAACCATTTTTTTTCCAACGAGTCCGGATTTTCCAATGCCTCCAATTACAAGACGCCCTTGGCAGTACAAAATCAATTCGACAATTTGTTGAAAATTTTCAGGAAGTTGTTGTTGTAATCGAATAAGAGCCTGCTGTTCGATTGCTAACGTATCTTTAGCAATTTGCAAATAATCCATAATTTCTCCAATTACGCAATAAAAATTGCCAAATATTTTAATCGGTTAGGGAGAAAAAAGCGAATAAAAACACAAATTTAAACTTTTACTATATTCCAAAGCAAAAATCCGCTATACTTCGCGTCCGAGTTAGCCAGACAATCGCTGGTTTATTGAAGCCCTCAACCGTGAAAACGACCTAGGGGACAAGTAGACGAGAGGAAAGTCCGAGCTACATAGGGCAGAGTGCCGGATAACGTCCGGGAGGCGCGAGCCTACGACCAGTGCAGCAGAGAGCAGACCGCCGATGGCTCGTTAGAGATCAGGTAAGGGTGAAAGGGTGCGGTAAGAGCGCACCGCGTGAGTGGTAACAGTTCACGGCACGGTAAACTCCACTCGTAGCAAGACCAAATAGGAACTCAATGGGTGGCCCGCTCAGAGTTCGGGTAGGTTGCTTGAGCGGCTATGCAAATAGTCGCCTAGATGAATGATTGTCCACGACAGAACTCGGCTTACCGGCTAACTCATTTTTCATTTTTTCTCTTCTTGTGATAAATACAATTGCCTTTTTACTGTTAAATTTTAGGCA
>NZ_JTJP01000079.1:0-6687 GCF_001678575.1 Gallibacterium genomosp. 1 | reverse complement strand
CAATAACAAGGGAAGACTCACTCGTGGCTGCAACCCTGCTTACTCAAAATCTATTCACACATGGTTACGTTTTGGGGAAATTATGAGGGGATCTCTCAGTGCTCAGCATGTTTGAGTGCTTTACTCGCCGCGGGTTGAGAAATATGTAAAACTTCAGCCGCACGCGTTAAGGAACCACAAGTCATTACAGCATAAAAGATATCGAGATGTCTTAATTTCATTCCATGTAGCCTACTGATTATTTATTTCTACGGACTATTCTAACGAATAAAGTATAAATAATCAGATATACTCGTCATAATTCAAATTTTGGTTTAGTTGTCACGAGAATTAATTCGTAAACGTGCAAGCTAAATAGATTGACTAGGGGAATATACGGGGTAAGAAAGCGGCTCGGCATACTGCCCTATAATAAATTGTTAGGAGAAGTACGCCGAGTAGTGTGTAGCTATTAGGTAAAGTATGTACCAATTTCAATAAATATTTTAATTAAGATACTGTTTGAAATATCAACAATAAAGGCACCGACCATAGGAACGACAAGGAAAGCTTTATGTGATGGTCCAAATGCTTTTGTGACTGTTTGCATATTCGCAATTGCTGTTGGTGTTGCTCCCATACCAAAGCCACAGTGACCCGCGCTGATCACGACAGCATCATAATCTTTGCCCATCATTTTGAAGGTGACAAAGCAGGCAAATAGCACCATGACAACAGTTTGTACAGCAATGATAATTAATACTGGCCCTGCCATGCTTGCCAATTGACCAAATTTTAATGACATTAACGCCATTGCCAAGAAAAGCGATAAAGCAACGCTACCTAATACATCGACGGTCGGCTCAAACACTTCGTGTTTAAATACATGAGTCAGTGTATTACGGATAATAATACCGACAAATAAACACCAGACAAAAGTAGGCAGTTGCAGAAAAGTATCTTTAAACAATGCACTGATATAGCCACCAACAACAATACAGATAATCAGCATTGAAATGGTTTCAATAACGTTATTTGCATTGATTTTTCTTTTGACGCTTGGTTGCTCAAAAGCTTCAACGATAGTGTCGCGCTCTTGCTCGGTTGTTTTAGGAATAGAGACCTTTTTCAAAAGATGACGGGCAACAGGGCCGCCAACTAAACCACCCAACACTAATCCAAGTGTTGCACAAGCCATCGCTAATTCAACGGCGCCTGTTACACCATATTTATCAGCGAGAATAGGGCCCCATGCTCCGGCATTACCATGACCACCTGTTAGAGTAATTGAACCTGCAATTAAGCCAATAAATGGACTTTCATTCATCATGACAGCCATACTCATGCCGACAGTATTTTGAATGGCGATTAGGATCGTTACTGCAATAGTTAATAGAACTAACGGCTTTCCTCCTTTAATCAGTCGAGAAAAGTCAGAACTTAGCCCGATAGAGGAAAAGAATGTGAGCATTAATAAACTTTGCAATGAAGCATCAAAAGTAAACGAATAACCTGATGTTTTATCAATAATTAACAGAACAATTGCAACAATAAAGCCACCAACGACGGCTTCTGGTATGTGGTTTTTTTGTAGGAACGGGGTAAATTTTACGACAAACATTCCTATGAGTAGCGCGATACATGCGACTAATAATGTATAACTGGCATCTAGGATCATTTTTTTACCTCTATTAGTTTACCAGAATTTTCACTATAACAATTTAACAATAGTGAAAAATGAAGTTACTTTGGTTAACTAATCTTTAACAATGAGTTTTATTAGGGTATCCATAACTTTTAGTTAATAGGGTCATAATTTTAGTGTGATCTTAATCATGAAATATTAAAAAGATTAAAATAACAACAATGGTATTTAATGATGGGTAAACCTAAATACCATGCGGGATCCGCACTATTTTCGGTGATAGCAAAAAATAAAAAAGTATAAATAATAAACAAAATTATAAGAGAAGGAGAACATGATAAGCGCAGGCCGAGCAATTTAAAGAAGTGTGATATACAACATAAAACAGCAGCATGACCTTTCTATATTTCGTTGCTTATCGAAGTGTTAATTTTCGGGTGGATTACTCTGTTTGTTGATTAATAACGGAGAAAAATATGATTGCTGTAATATTTGAGGTGCAAATACAACCCGACCAACAAACTCGCTATTTGACTTTAGCTGAGGAGTTAAGACCACTATTAAGTCATGTAGCTGGTTTTATTTCAATTGAACGTTTTCAAAGTCTAGCTACAGAAGGAAAAATGTTATCGCTATCTTGGTGGGAAAACGAATACGCAGTTCTGCAATGGAAAAATCATGTTTTACATGCGAAAGCTCAACAAGAAGGGCGAGAGTCAATATTTGATTTTTACAAAATTAGTATTGCTCATATTACTCGCGAATATTCATTTAAAAAGGACAAGGATAATGTTTGATGTTCACGTTGTTTTAGATAATCAAATAGGACAATTAGCATTACTAGGAAAAACATTAGGTAATAAAGGTATTGGATTGGAAGGGGGAGGGATATTTACGGTTGGTGATGAATGCCATGCTCATTTTCTTGTTGAACAAGGAAAGGAAGCTAAAATAGCGCTAGAGCAAGCTGGACTGTTAGTACTTGCGATCCGGACACCATTAATTCGTAAGTTAAAACAGGAAAAACCGGGGGAACTTGGCGAAATAGCACGAGTATTGGCGGAGAATAACATTAATATTTTAGTGCAATACAGTGACCATGCTAACCAACTGATATTAATAACGGACAATGATAGTATGGCTGCATCTGTTACGCTCCCTTGGGCAATAAAGTGAACTTGCGATGGCTAATTTAATACGAAAAGAGGTTACCTTTGAGTCCTCAATAGCCGCGATAGGGGCGGCTATGTCTGACATTTCACGAGTTAAAATACTCAGTGCTTTGATGGATGGGCGAGCTTGGACGGCCACTGAGCTAAGTTCTGTGGCGAATATATCAGCTTCAACGGCGAGCAGTCATTTATCTAAATTATTAGATTGCCAGCTAATCACAGTAGTAGCTCAAGGCAAGCATCGTTATTTTCGGCTAGCAGGAAAAGATATTGCTGAATTGATGGAAAGTATGATGGGGATCTCCTTAAACCATGGCGTACATGCCAAAGTTTCCACGCCAGTGCATTTACGAAAAGCACGTACTTGCTATGATCATTTAGCTGGCGAAGTTGCCGTTAAGATCTATGATTCCCTTTGTCAACAGCAATGGATCACTGAAAATGGTTCAATGATCACATTAAGTGGTATTCAATATTTTCATGAAATGGGAATTGACGTTCCTTCCAAACATTCACGTAAAATCTGTTGTGCGTGTTTAGATTGGAGTGAACGCCGTTTCCATTTAGGTGGGTACGTTGGAGCCGCATTATTTTCGCTTTATGAATCTAAAGGGTGGTTAACTCGACATCTTGGTTACCGTGAAGTTACCATCACGGAAAAAGGTTATGCTGCTTTTAAGACCCACTTTCACATTTAAGTTGTTTTTCTAATCCGCATATGATCAATTCAAGGCCGAATAAGAAGGCTGGCTCTGCACCTTGGTGATCAAATAATTCGATAGCTTGTCGTAATAATGGCGGCATACTATCAGTAGTAGGTGTTTCCCTTTCTTCTTTAGCGACTTGATGCTCTTGATCTTCCAATACGCAACCTAAAGTAAAATGCCCCACAGCGCTGAGTGCATATAATGCATTCTCTAGTGAAAAACCTTGTTGGCATAAAAAGGCTAATTGATTTTCGAGAGTTTCATACTGTTTTTCTGTAGGCCGTGTACCTAAATGTACTTTTGCTCCATCGCGATGACTTAGTAAAGCACATCTAAAACTTTTAGCGTTATTACGTAAAAAATCTTGCCAGCTTTCCCCTTCTAAAGGGCAAAAGTGAGTATGGTGCCTATCTAACATCTCAATGGCTAAGGCGTCGAGCAAAGCCCGCTTATTTTTTACATGCCAATACAATGTAGGCTGCTCTACACCTAGCTTCTGGGCGAGTTTACGGGTTGTTAAACCTTCGATTCCGACCTCATTAAGCAGCTCTAATGCGCTGTTAATCACTTTACTTTTATCTAATCTAGACATCATTAATTCCTAATTTTTGTTGACACTCTATCATTGATAGAGTTATATTACCACTCCCTATCAGTGATAGAGAAAAGTGAAATGAATAGTTCGACAAAGATCGCATTGGTAATTACGTTACTCGATGCCATGGGGATTGGCCTTATCATGCCAGTCTTGCCAACGTTATTACGTGAATTTATTGCTTCGGAAGATATCGCTAACCACTTTGGCGTATTGCTTGCACTTTATGCGTTAATGCAGGTTATCTTTGCTCCTTGGCTTGGAAAAATGTCTGACCGATTTGGTCGGCGCCCAGTGCTGTTGTTGTCATTAATAGGCGCATCGCTGGATTACTTATTGCTGGCTTTTTCAAGTGCGCTTTGGATGCTGTATTTAGGCCGTTTGCTTTCAGGGATCACAGGAGCTACTGGGGCTGTCGCGGCATCGGTCATTGCCGATACCACCTCAGCTTCTCAACGCGTGAAGTGGTTCGGTTGGTTAGGGGCAAGTTTTGGGCTTGGTTTAATAGCGGGGCCTATTATTGGTGGTTTTGCAGGAGAGATTTCACCGCATAGTCCCTTTTTTATCGCTGCGTTGCTAAATATTGTCGCTTTCCTTGTGGTTATGTTTTGGTTCCGTGAAACCAAAAATACACGTGATAATACAGATACCGAAGTAGGGGTTGAGACGCAATCGAATTCGGTATACATCACTTTATTTAAAACGATGCCCATTTTGTTGATTATTTATTTTTCAGCGCAATTGATAGGCCAAATTCCCGCAACGGTGTGGGTGCTATTTACCGAAAATCGTTTTGGATGGAATAGCATGATGGTTGGCTTTTCATTAGCGGGTCTTGGTCTTTTACACTCAGTATTCCAAGCCTTTGTGGCAGGAAGAATAGCCACTAAATGGGGCGAAAAAACGGCAGTACTGCTCGGATTTATTGCAGATAGTAGTGCATTTGCCTTTTTAGCGTTTATATCTGAAGGTTGGTTAGTTTTCCCTGTTTTAATTTTATTGGCTGGTGGTGGGATCGCTTTACCTGCATTACAGGGAGTGATGTCTATCCAAACAAAGAGTCATCAGCAAGGTGCTTTACAGGGATTATTGGTGAGCCTTACCAATGCAACCGGTGTTATTGGCCCATTACTGTTTGCTGTTATTTATAATCATTCACTACCAATTTGGGATGGCTGGATTTGGATTATTGGTTTAGCGTTTTACTGTATTATTATCCTGCTATCGATGACCTTCATGTTAACCCCTCAAGCTCAGGGGAGTAAACAGGAGACAAGTGCTTAGTTATTTCGTCACCAAATGATGTTATTCCGCGAAATATAATGACCCTCTTGATAACCCAAGAGGGCATTTTTTACGATAAAGAAGATTTAGCTTCAAATAAAACCTATCTATTTTATTTATCTTTCAAGCTCAATAAAAAGCCGCGGTAAATAGCAATAAATTGGCCTTTTTTATCGGCAAGCTCTTTTAGGTTTTTCGCATGTATTGCGATATGCATAAACCAGCCATTGAGTAAGTTTTTAAGCACATCATCATCATAAGCTTTAAGTTGGTTCTCTTGGATCAATTTGCTGACAATGGCGTTTACCTTACCAGTAATGTATTCAAGGCTAATTTTTTCAAGTTCATTCCAACCAATGATAGGCATCACTTCTTGGATAGGGATAAGGTTTTTATTATTATCAATAATATAATCAAGATAATGTTCAAATATACTTTCTAAGGCAGACCAACCATTTGTTAAATCAGTTTTTGTTGTGATGTAGGCATCAATCATAATTAATTGCTGCTTATAACAGGCACTGAGTAATTGTTTTTTATTTTTAAAGTGATGATAAAAGGCACCTTTGGTCACCAACGCTTTTCCCGAGATCTCATCTATTGAAACAGCTTGATAGCCTTTTTCAACAAACAATATTCGTGCTGAGTTAACCAGTGATTGATAGGTACTCTTAAAATTTTCTTGTTGATGATTTTTATTTTCCATGATAGATTTAAAATAACATACCGTCAGTATGTTTATGGTATCATGATGATGTGGTCGTGACAATCTTAAGAACATTTAGGTTATTTTATGTATATTGAACAGCATTCTCGCTATCAAAATAAAGCTAATAACATCCAATTAAGATATGATGATAAGCAGTTTCATACAACGGTTATCAAAGATGTTCTATTATGGATTGAACATAATTTAGATCAGTCTTTACTGCTTGATGATGTGGCGAATAAAGCGGGTTATACCAAGTGGTATTTTCAGCGGCTGTTCAAAAAAGTAACAGGGGTCACACTGGCTAGCTATATTCGTGCTCGTCGTTTGACGAAAGCGGCTGTTGAGTTGAGGTTGACGAAAAAAACTATCCTTGAGATCGCATTAAAATATCAATTTGATTCCCAACAATCTTTTACACGTCGATTTAAGTACATTTTTAAGGTTACACCAAGTTATTATCGGCGTAATAAATTATGGGAATTGGAGGCAATGCACTGAGAGATCCCCTCATAATTTCCCCAAAGCGTAACCATGTGTGAATAAATTTTGAGCTAGTAGGGTTGCAGCCACGAGTAAGTCTTCCCTTGTTATTG
>NZ_JTJP01000078.1:0-5003 GCF_001678575.1 Gallibacterium genomosp. 1 | reverse complement strand
TAATGGCTATTCCTTTTTTTATGCTTACTGGGGAGATTATGAAATATGGAGGAATTTCTGAAAGAATTATTAATTTTGCCATGAGTATGGTAGGACATATAAAAGGAGGATTAGGATATGTTGTTATTATATCTGGATTAATTTTTGCTGGGTTATCTGGCTCTGCTGTGGCAGATACTGCTGCTCTCGGAGCGATACTTATTCCAATGATGGCAGCTAGAAAATATGACATATCAAGATCAACAGGTTTAATTTGTGCTGCAGGAATTATTTCTGTTGTAATTCCACCTAGTATTCCAATGATTATTTATGGAATTACTGCCGGAACATCAATTACAAAATTATTTATGGGAGGTGCTGTTCCTGGTTTGTTAATGGTATTAGGTCTTTGGTTTACTTGGAAAATTCTTTATCGACACGAATCCTCCAATCTACAAGAAAAACAAAATTCAAAACAACGATGGAATGCATTTAAAAAAGCTTTCCTTCCATTATTACTTCCTGTCATTATTATAGTAGGTCTAAGAGGGGGTGTTTTTACCCCAACAGAAGCTGGTGTTGTAGCTGCTATATATGCCGCCATTATTAGCATTATTTATAAAGAATTAAACTTACAAAAAATACAAGATATTTTCCTTAATACTATAAAGACAACCTCTATGGTAATGTTCGTTGCAGCTGCAGCTATGATATCCGCATTTGCTATTACAGTTGCTCAAATTCCGATGGAATTAGTAGAATTTTTGCAAGGAATAACAACTAGCCCTACAATTTTAATGCTTATATTAATGATATTCCTTCTATTAGTAGGATGCGTTATGGATCTTATTCCTGCTGTACTTATTTTTGTACCTGTCATTTTACCTTTATTACGGGCATATCATATAGATCCTGCTTATTTTGGTATTATGATGGTTATAAATTTATCTATTGGATTAATTACTCCTCCAGTTGGAACTGTATTATATGTAGGTTCTGGAATAGCAAATTTAGGCATAGGTGCTATTTCTAAAGGGATTTTACCATTTCTAGGAATTTATATATTGATTTTACTATTAATGGTATTTTTCCCTAATATTGTAATTATCCCTATGAATTGGTTATCTTAAAAAGGACATAAAAATGAATAACATCGCTCAACACCACAATCTCAAGAATAAAGTTATCGTTATTTCAGGTGCAGGTGGCGTGCTTTGTGCGTTTCTTGCCAAAGCACTGGCAAAAACACAAGCCAAAATCGCCTTACTGGATATTAATTTTGACGCGGCAAACCAGGTTGCTGAAGAAATCGCCCAAACAGGTGGCATTGCGAAAGCCTACCAAACCAATGTGTTAGATTTAGACAGCATAGAGCAAACCCGCAACACTATTACACAAGATTTCGGCACTTGTGACATTTTAATTAATGGTGCTGGTGGTAATAATCCTAAAGCAACAACCGATAACGAATTTCATCAACTGGATTTACCGGAACATACTAAAACTTTCTTTGATTTGGACAAATCAGGCATCGAATTTGTTTTTAATCTCAACTACTTAGGTACATTATTGCCAACCCAAGTTTTCGCCAAAGATATGATGGGGAAAGCAGGAGCAAATATCGTCAATATTTCCAGTATGAACGCTTTTACGCCACTCACCAAAATCCCTGCTTACTCGGGAGCAAAAGCGGCAATCAGCAATTTCACTCAATGGCTTGCCGTCTATTTCTCAAAAGTGGGGATTCGCTGTAACGCCATCGCTCCGGGCTTTCTTGTCAGCAACCAAAATAGGGCATTATTATTTGATGAAAATGGCAATCCAACCGCTAGAGCCAATAAAATTCTCACCAACACCCCAATGGCACGTTTTGGTGAACCAGAGGAATTATTAGGAGCATTATTATTTTTGATCGACAATCAATATTCCAGTTTCGTCAATGGGGTCATCATTCCTGTTGATGGCGGATTCTCCGCATATAGTGGGGTGTAAACTGAAATTGGGTAGAAAACGGCGAAGCTCCTAATGATCTCGAGCTACTCGGACAAATGGTCAAAAACATTTGTTTTGATAATGCGAAACGCTATTTTAAATAAGAAAAAATACTTAATCAGGCAGATTCAGCTAACGGTAAATCTGTCTGATTAACTAAAAAAGAAAAAGGACGCTATTTCTAGCATCCTTTTCCAGCCCTCGATGGGAGTAAGTGCATTACAAAACAGAAATTTCAAGTCTTTTTCCTAATGCCTGAAATGCTCTATTTAATGTATCTATTTTTGTACTATGATTTAAATTAGTAATACGTTGAACCTCTTGTGGTTTTACATGAATACGTTTTGCTAACTCTACATTTGATATATTTTGTTTAATCATTTCATTTAATAACATCACCTTAGCTGTAACACTAGGCGGCAACTCAATTAATACCTCGCCCTCTTTTGCCTCGCTCGGCATTGGCACGCTACGTTTATCTTCAAAATAGAAATCCATTGCAGTAACTAGTGCATCTTTTGCCATAACTAAAGCATCTTCATAGTTATCGCCACAAGTAATCGCTTCCGGAATATCTCTAAATGTTACCGAATATAAACCGCTCTCTTCTTTCTCAAAAATTGCCGGATATAACATATAAATCTCCTCTAAAGATAGCCCTCTTCAGAGGGCTATTATTATTTTAGACCTAATTGCTTTTTAACAGCCATTTCAGTTCCTTTTGCTATCTCTTTGCCGGAATGGCGAGGTAACACGGATTGCTTGCCGTTTAAGTAGAGTTTAATATGATTGCTTCCATCTTTAACTTCTACTCCTTGTGCTTTCAGCCATCTTAAAAACTCACTTTGTTTCACTTAGACCTCCGTTCGTTTTAAGACATAACAACAATAAACAAAAATGTTTACAAGATCAATAAAAATTAACAAATTAAGAAAGCAAAATTATTTGCTCACACCAACACTAATTTAAAATTTTCTTTCGATAAAACAGGACGTATGGAACTAATTAAATTATCATCCGTCACAATATCAGTAAATTCAGATAGTTTTGCTACACCAAATAAAGAATACTTGCCATATTTACTGCTATCAGCAACTAATACTCGGCGTTTAGCGTGCTGTAATAAAGCACTTTTTAGCTCGGCTTTCTCTTCTGTCGGCGCGGTTACCCCCCGTTCCAAGCTCCACGAATTACAACTGATAAACGCTAAATCAGGATAAAGATTATTCAATAACGAAAGGCTGTGATTACCAATACAAGATTGGCTGGAACTGTCGATATAGCCGCCAGTGATCATTAATTCAATTTGTTTATATTCGGACAAGAAAAGCGCAATATGAAGATCTGTAGTAATTACTCTTAATGGTAAATGTGCAATTTTTTTTGCGATACTCAACGTTGTGGTGCCGGCATCCAGCACAATAGAATCTCCAGCACTGATAAAGGAAGAAACATATTCTGCAATCCGATCCTTTTCCACCATAAACTTCAGTTGCTTTTCATTAGTGGTAGGTTGAAATGGAATAAACTGATTTAAACTCACACCACCGTGAGTTCGGATAATCGTTCCTTGCTGATTAAGTTTAATCAGATCGCGACGAATTGTTGCTGGCGATGCATTTGTTGCTTTTACTAGCTGATCAACGGTTGCCAGATTATGATTTTTGAGAAATAACAGGATTTGATCTAAACGGTCTGCAGACATATTCGCCTCTAACTGTAAGAAAACACGCATTGAAGACAATGCGTGTTAAAACGTTTAAGAATGTATTAATTATTCACTAAATTTTTGTTTTTCTCAAATAGTCGGCAATACATTGATGCTAATTCAATTTCATAATATCACTTAATAAGTGATTATTTCCAAAGCCTCCCGATTTTGTCATTACAGTTAAATTTTCATATTGACCATTTTGAATCTGGCAGACCGGTACTCCCGGAACGATCGAATAAAGCAATTTCATCTCTGTGACATTCATTTGTTCCAAGAGTGTCGCAGCCCCATCACCACCAAATAAAATTAAATGATCAAAATGTTTATGATTTAAACAATATAAACTTAATTCAGCCAAATCTTTTGCAAGCGTTCTAGCGATCATATTTATATCGTTTTCTGCATTAACAACCTTTGTTGGATTAGCTCTAATGATGACATCAGATTCACTAGAGGTAATTAATGCATTTAATTGTTCTCTTAATGCTTTTGCCGAAATTTTATGATTGAGTAATTGCGACGGAGATGGGTTAAAAACTATTGCATCACCACCATTGTGTGCAATATATTCATCCACTTGATTTTGGCTAGTTTCGTGGATAGATGTTACCAAGATTAGGCTTCTTCCATTAGTTAAAGCTCTCTTATTATTTGAAGAGGGTAATGTCTGAAGTTTTAATTTATTAGCCAAACCTGCTGACCCTACAGGAATCACTAACTTACCTAAACGCTCAATAACACGAGCAATTATTTCTAAATCATTTTCTGTTTTTGCGTCAACAACTATTTGCTCTAAAGTGGAAGATTGCACTTTTTGCAATAATTCTTGTTCTGTACTGAATGTAACTTGCTCTGCATTCGGTAAAAGATCCGTCATAATAGAAGAGGTTACCGGGCAAATAACATCTTTTCCAGATGGAGTATCTGCAACTGGAATCCCATTAACTGTAGCACCCCATATCTAATCCCGCTTCGCAGATAAGGATAATTTTGCTCGCATTTATTCTCCTTCATTCAACATACGATACACATCACACCTACTTTTTTGATATCCATTTTCACAAGCTTTACTAACCCACATTTTGGCAAGATTACGATCTTTTTTAACACCTTGTCCTAAGCTATACATTATCCCCAAATTAAATTGAGCCTTTGCATTTCCCTGCTCTGCCGCTTTTTGATACCATTTCACCGTTTGGAAATAATCCTGTTTTACTCCTTGTCCGTTGTCATACATATATCCCAAACTCAATTGAGCCTGTGCATCTCCCTGCTCTGCCGCTTTTTGATACCATTTCACCGCTTGGAAATAATCCTG
>NZ_JTJP01000077.1:0-1890 GCF_001678575.1 Gallibacterium genomosp. 1 | reverse complement strand
AATTTACTGCTGTTCTTGCAGTAACTTCTGCGACAAAAAACTCAAGCAGTTTTTTCTGTATGGATTTCTTTAATTTACAATATGTTATCTTCATTTTTGTAGTATAGCATTGTTGCTAATCTACTACAGCCCCTTAAATTATGTGGTGAACTTGCTCTCTCGCCGCGAATATAGTGAATATGAATTGCGTTGCAAAATGCAAGAAAAAGCCTTCACAGAAGCTGAAATTGAACAGGCTTTAGCGATTTGTCAGGAAAAAAATTGGCAAAGTGATCGCCGTTTTACAGAAAACTATTTACATTACCGATCACAAAAAGGCTATGGACTAAATCGAATTAAACAAGAGCTTTTTCAACTCAAAGGCATTTCTTCAGAGATCGTGGAAGATGTATTAGCAGAAATGGACATTGATTGGTTTGAGATTGCGCATTCCGTGTTACGCAAAAAATTCCCCCATTATGCGCAAGAGCGAGATTTCAAAATGAAACAAAAAATCTGGCGCTATATGCTTTCACACGGCTTTCAAAGTGAAGAATTTGCCGATTTAGTAGGCTCGGGCGAAAACGAGTTTTACTAAGACACAGAATTTACTGCCCCTTTCTTTATTTATGCTTTCCAAGGCTTTCTACAAAATATTGGCACAAATAGCCCTTTCTTCTTTGAGTGAACCCTACTCAATGATAAACTAACGCCAATTTTTGTCTTAAATAATTAATATAGGAAACAACAATGCGAGCGAGTCTATATTTATTTGCTACTTTAAAAGAAACTCCGAATGATGCACAGGTGGTGAGCCATCAATTAATGTTGCGTATTTTAGGGGGTATAAGGTGTAATTGCTAGAGGAAAGAGGGAAAAGAGGAAAATGGAGCAATATCTTTCTTTTTATTGCCCCTCATTAAGTTTATCTAGCAGTAATTCTTGTTCCAGCTTGCCCTTTAATCGCTTCTAGTGCTAAATGTAAATCTGCAATAATGCCTATACCTTGTCTACGATGGGAAAGATAACGGATAATTGCATCAACTTTAGGTTGCATTGAGCCTTTATCAAATTTATAGTTTGAAAGTTCCTCGATAGTGATGTGATCGAGTTTCTGTTGGTTTTCTTTTCCCCAGTTTAAATAAATTCCATCACCATCAGTAAGAATTATAAAATAATCTGCTTGAATTTGTTGGGCTAATAGAGCTGCTGTCGAATCTTTATCAATAACGCAGTCTATATTTGTTAATGAGCCTTCTTGTTTTGTTACTGGAATGCCTCCACCACCGCAACAAATAACAAGATAACCATTTTTTAATGCAAGTTCTATAGCTTGATGTTCTATGATTGACATTGGTTGGGGGGATGCTACAACGCGGCGATAATATTGCCCATCTTGTTTGAGTTTCCAACCATATTTACTCGCTAATTTGTTTCCTTCTTGATGTGAATAAACAGCACCAATAAATTTTGTTGGTTCTAAAAATGCAAAATCATTTTGTTTTACTTCAACATGAGTAAGAAAAGATAGAATAGGTTCACTAACAATTTTACGCAATTCTTGAGTTAAAACTGTTGCAATCATTCCTTGTGTTTGAGCAACTAAATTATTTAATGGGAAATTTGATTCTTCTTGGAAAGATTCATTTTGTAGAGATAGTAAGCCCACTTGAGGACCATTACCATGTACAATAGCAATTTGGTATTTTTGTGCTAATTTTCCAATGACTCTCGCTGCTATTTTTATATTGTCTAGCTGATTTTTATAAGAAATATTTTGCCCTCGTTTTAATAGGGCATTCCCGCCTAAGGCGATAACAATTTTAGGTTTCATTTTTTCCTCCTTCTATGTTTAACTACGATTTTTCTTTTAATTTATTTAATAACATAATAATATACTTATATTTAATG
>NZ_JTJP01000076.1:0-7597 GCF_001678575.1 Gallibacterium genomosp. 1 | reverse complement strand
ACCCATGCCAGCCAAATAAATAAAAATCTAGACAATTCTTCAGTCCAAGCAAATGGAGTCGAAGTCAAAAACCTAGAGAAAATACCTATTGAAACAGTAATTACTAAAAAAGAGAATAAAAAAACAACTATCCATTCTCTAAAAACATTTATATATTTCATTTTGATATTTCCTCATATAAATTATGCAAATTATTTTTATTAATAAAATTATCTACCATAGATTTTGTTTTTTCTTTTAAAATAGAGAAATCTACTTGATTGAAAATTACACCTTTATCCAATAAATACTTTCTCCATTTTTTATCTGTATCTTGACTTTTTATATAAAAATTATCTACCGCATAATTTACAGCATCAGAAACCCATTTTTTTTCTTGTTGACTTAACGATTGATATTTTTTATTACTAATATTTAATGCTGTAAACGTCATGGCATGTTGAGTTTCATACCAATTTTTAGCAACTTCATTAATTTTTATAGAACTAAGAAATTCAGGATTTCCCTCCATTCCATCCACTACTCCCGTTTGTATTGCTGTATATGCTTCTCCTGAAGGAATCGGGTTAGGAGTAGCTCCAATACTTTTAATTGTGTCAATTAATGTAGGAGAATTTGGAGTTCTAATTTTTATTCCAGAAAAATCACTATTTTTTACCAATGGTGATTTCAAGATGATATTTCTATAAGCAACAGGTTGAATACTAAGGATTTTTACCTCTGAAATTTTTTGTATCTCATCAATCATTGGTTGCATCACATTGCTTGAAAAAATTTTTTTAATTGACATACGATCTTTAAATATATATGGCAAATCTAGTATTCCTATTGGAGGATAATAAGAGCCAATAATACTAGTATCAGAAATTGACATATCTATTGTTCCTAGCTTCATCCCTTCAAATAATTCAACTTGTCCTCCTAAAATACCATTAGGATAAACATCTACAGTTAATGTCCCATCTGACAATTCTTTCAACTTATTTGCAAAATCTAAAACAAGGATATGATTCACATTATCTGTCGTCATATGATGCGCCAATCTTAGAACTGTAGCAGAACTTCCAAAAGAAACAGCTCCAGCCAATAAAAATGTCATTGTTTGTCTAATAAATAAATTACGCATAAGATTCTCCTTAGTTAGTGAATCAATTGATATATAGAACTTTTAACACCTCTCAAAAGAGATATTTCAATAATATTAAATTCAGAATAAAAATTCTGTGATAACACTCACATTTCTATCATTAAAATATTCTTTTGAAGAAAAATTAATCAAGTTAAATTAAATATATGATTTATATAAAATAAATTTATTAATATTCTGAATTTAAGTATATAAATCAACTCATTTAATACATATAGCATAAAATAAGATATTGATTTCTTTTAAATTAATTAAAAAATTAATTTTTCATTTATTTTAAATTGAAATTTTTATTTCAAAAGAGTATGTTATCTCCATCATCAACCTAAAGAATGTTAAACAGAGAGGATTACTATGAACTCAATTATTCCAAATTTTATCAATGGTCAACCTATAGAAAGTGAAAGCCAACGTATTAGTTTTGTTTATAATCCTGCCACTGGTGAGCAGACAAAACAGGTGAAACTTAGTACGACTGCTGAAATGGAAAATGCAATCAGTGCAGCTCAAGATGCTTTTCCGGCTTGGTCTCAGCTATCTCCATTACGTCGGGCAAGAATCTTATTTAAATTTAAAACGTTATTGGAAGAAAACTTTGATGAATTAGCCCGTCTTATTAGTAATGAACACGGAAAAATCTACTCCGATTCTATCGGTGAATTAACCAGAGGGTTGGAAGTAGTCGAGTTTGCAACCGGTATTCCACACCTGCTAAAAGGTGAATTTTCAGCTAATGTAGGGCGTGGTATTGATAGTTTTTCAATGATGCAACCTTTAGGCGTTGTCGCAGGAATCACCCCTTTTAATTTTCCGGCAATGGTGCCAATGTGGATGTTTCCAATTGCATTAGCTTGCGGTAATACTTTTGTATTGAAACCTTCTGAAAAAGATCCTTCATTATCTATTCGTTTAGCTGAATTATTAAAAGAAGCCGGATTACCGGATGGGGTATTTAATGTGGTTCAAGGTGATAAAGAAGTTGTTGATGTTTTATTAAAAGATCCTCGTATTCAAGCAGTAAGTTTCGTTGGATCGACACCAATTGCACAATATATTTATGAAACCGGTTCTAAATATGGAAAACGTGTGCAAGCATTAGGTGGAGCAAAAAATCACGCATTGATTATGCCTGATGCAGATATTGAAACTACAGCTAACTCACTATTAGGAGCAGCTTTCGGCGCCGCTGGCGAACGTTGTATGGCGCTGTCTGTAGCCGTTACAATTGATGATAATTATGCAGATACACTTGTCCAACATTTAATACCAAAAATAAAAGGATTGCGTATTGGTCCAGGAATTTTACCTGAAGGTAAACCAGAAAATGAAATGGGACCATTAATTTCTAAAGCACACTTAGAAAAAGTATCAAGTTATATCGATCAGGGAGTAAATGAAGGCGCAAAATTAGTGGTTGATGGACGAAATTATAAAGTTAAAGGATATGAAAATGGTTATTTCATTGGTGGTAGTTTATTTGACAATGTCACACCTGAAATGACTATTTATAAAGAAGAAATTTTTGGACCTGTTCTCGCAATTGTCCGTGCCAAAAATTATCAGGAAGCTATTCACCTTATTAATATACATCAGTACGGCAACGGTAGTGCAATTTTTACCAGTGATGGTGATGCTGCACGTCAATATAGTCACGATGTCAAAGCCGGTATGGTTGGCATCAATATTCCGATTCCTGTTCCTATGGCATTCCACTGTTTTGGTGGCTGGAAAGCCTCTATCTTTGGTCCTCTTAATGCTTACGGCCCTGATGGAGTTCGTTTTTATACTCGAATGAAGACTGTTACTAGCCGTTGGCCGAATCATAAAGTAAGAGAACAAGGTGCTGCATTTAGTATGCCTACATTATAATTTGAAAAACTTCTAAAATTACGAACGCCTGTGTAATAATCTGCACCCCTGAAATTGGACATATTATCCATAATGACAGCGGTGCAGATTTTTTTATGACCAAATATAACCAACCCGAGCTAAGTCGGGTTGGAGAACAATTAGATAAAGATTTTCTGATTAAGAATTGCTAAGCTGAAAACCACAATAACAGAATTGCTAACAGTTGAGGGGTGATGATCCTGAGGAACATTACCAACGGATATACTGTCGCATAAGAGAGTGAAGCCGCACCGCTTTCTTCTTTTAATGCATTGGCAAATGCTAATGCCGGAGGATCAGTCATTGAACCGGCAAGCAAACCGCAGATGGTGAGGTAATTCAACTTGCCATAAATTCTCGCCACAATTCCGGTAATAAATAACGGAATAAAGGTGATAACAGCACCATAAAGCACCCACTCACCGCCATCACCATCAATTAATGACTCAAGGAAATTACCGCCTGATTTCAACCCGACAACGGAGAGAAACAACACAATGCCAATTTCACGCAATGCTAAGTTAGCACTTGGTGGCATAAACCAATAGAGTTTTCCAATACTACCAATTCTAGCTAAAATTAATGCAACCACTAACGGACCACCTGCAAGCCCAAGTTTCAATGCCACAGGGAAACCTGGAATTTGTACCGGAATAGAACCCAATAACACCCCAAGACCGATACCGATAAAGACCGGCAACATCTGAACTTGTTGTAATTTTTGCTGCGCATTTCCGATAATGGCGGTAACTGCTTCAATGGCATCCAAACGACCAACAAGATTCAATACGTCCCCGAACTGTAAGCTAGTATTCTGGCTAGGAACCAATTCAACCCCAGCACGGTTCAAACGAGAAATAACTACTTCATATTTTTGGTGGATATTTAAATCACGAATTTTTTTACCAAGAACCTGTTCATTGGTCACAACAACACGAACAGTACGCAAATCCGTACCTCGTGTCGTTAATAGTTCATTTGCTGCCAACTCACCAACAACTAATTGAACACGATGAAGTACTGCAGGTTCTCCAACTAAATGCAAATAATCGTTTAAATTTACGATAGTGTCATCCTTCGGTACCAATAACAAATCACCACGTTTTAAACGTGAACAAATTACATCTTTCAGTTCTAAACCTGGGATTTCAGACATCCGCAATCCGGCCAAATTAGGGTTAGTAACACGTACATTAATTGCACTAAGTGTTTCTTTATCGTGATTCATTTCACGTTCAAAGGCTGCCGCTTCTTGATCTACTTTAATTTTAAAGAATAAACGAATTAACCACATTGTTAATAAAATACCGCAAATACCGAACGGATAAGCCATTGCATAAGCTGTACCCATTGTTTCTGTGATATTAGTAAAACCAAGTTCTGCTAGGATTTGCTGTCCTGCACCTAAAGACGGAGTATTAGTAATTGCACCGGAGAAGATCCCTAAAATAACCGGAAGTTCCAATCCAAACAATTGATACATTACGATAACAATTAATGCGCCTAAAAAAACGATCATCATTGCAAATAAATTCAGTTTTAGACCGGATGATCTTAAAGAAGAGAAGAAGCCCGGGCCAACTTGAATTCCGATAGTATAAACAAACAGAATCAAACCGAATTCTTGCACAAAGTGCATGGTGTGAGCATCTAATGTAATACCATACTGCGTTGTGAAATGTGAAACCAATATTCCACCAAACAGCACACCGCCGATCCCTAAACCGACGCCCCTAATTTTCCAGTGTCCTATCCATAATCCAAGTACAGCAACTAATGATAGGAGACTGATAGTGATAGCAATATCACTCATACAACTACTCCTTAATAGTTAAAAAATAAAACTGCGCAAGATTATATTGCTTTCTAAGATGAAAAAAACTGAGGAAAGGCAAATTTTATTGAATTTTTTACAAAAATTTTTGCCTAAACGACTTTATCTAGGCAAAATAGCCCACAGTTTTTTTAAAAAATAAAATATCTCGGATTTTTCAATGGATTTAGTCTCTGAAGCAATTAATTCTTTTTGGTGGATTGCCAAAAGTTTTATTATCAGCTCAATTTGTTTTGCAATCGCACTGTTTTTACTGATCAAATCAACTCGATGGGGACATCAATTTTGGCAACTGGCTAAACATTATTTTGTCGGCAAACAAGGCATTGCCCCGATTGCTACCTTTTGTGTAATTGTCCTGCTGACTCTACTTTCTGTTAGAATCGATGTAATTTTCTCGCAATGGTACAACAATATGTACAAAGCATTGCAGGAACTGGATGAAACAGCATTCTGGCAACAAATGATTTTTTTCGGTGTTATCGTCAGTATTAACTTACTAAATGCGCTTATTATCTACTACATCAAAAATCGTTTTAATATTCATTGGCGAGAATGGCTCAACCAACATTTTTTAGATCGTTGGCTATCAGATCAAACCTTTTATAAAACACAATTCAGCTATAACCAATTAGATAATCCTGATCAACGTATTCAACAGGACATTACCTCTTATATTGAAAACTCTCTCAATTTTGCTACCGGCGTGATTAGTGCCTGTGTTTCGATTGTCGCCTTCACCATTATCCTTTGGAATCTATCCGGTCCAATGACTATCGCCGGAGTAGAAATTCCACATATGATGGTTTATCTCGTTTTTATTTATGTTTTAATTACCAGTGTTTTTGCGTTCAAACTTGGTCGCCCATTAATTAAGCTAAACTTTGCTAATGAAAAATTAAACGCCGACTATCGTTATTCACTGATCCGCTTAAAAGAATATGCGGAAAGTATCGCTTTTTATGCCGGTGAAAAAATAGAGCGAATTTTGTTAAATCAACAATTTAAACGCATTATTGATAATGTTTGGAAACTTGTTTTCCGTACACTAAAACTTTCAGGATTTAATATTGTAGTTAGCCAAATTTCTGTAGTGTTTCCATTTATTATTCAAGCACAACGTTTTTTCTCTAAACAAATTACATTGGGAGATATGGTACAGACTGCACAAGCATTCGGGCAAGTTCACAATTCGCTTTCATTTTTTCGTAATAGCTATGACACCTTCACTGAATATCGTGCAACATTAGATCGTTTAAGCGGATTTACCGCTGCAATGCAAAGCTGCCAATCACATTCAACTGCTCATATTCTGCCTTCACAAAGCAATGTTGTTTTTGAAAATCTCTCAATTTATAACGCAGACGGGAAAGTATTACTCAAACAACTCAATCTAACCTTAACTAACGGACAACGTTTATTAATCCAAGGTCCATCAGGCATTGGTAAAACCACTTTATTACGCACAATTGCCGGCTTATGGCTTTATTCAGATGGGAAAATTTATTGCCCACAACAAACACTGTTTTTATCACAGAAAAGCTACTTGCCTCAAGGCAGTTTACGCGCAACGTTATATTATCCGAACCCTATCCCACAACAGAATCAACAAAATGCAGTTGATGTATTGAAATCCGTTCAATTAGCACATTTGGTTGATAAATTAGACGAAGAACGTGACTGGACACGCATTCTCTCACTGGGTGAACAACAGCGACTTGCAATTGCTCGCTTACTTTTAACTAAACCTAAAGTGGCTTTCTTAGACGAAGCCACATCCAGTATGGATGAAGGGTTGGAATTTGCGATGTATCAATTAATTCTCGACCGACTTCCTGACACCATTTTAATTAGTGTCGGACATCGTTCAACCTTAAAACAGCATCACAATATTTCACTAATGTTGACAGGGAATGGGGAGTGGAATACTTTTCAATAAACTTATCAAGAAAATATCTTAGATAAGATTAACAAATTTCTTTCTATCAAATTGAAACTGGGGTGGCAATGGTTGATCACATATTATTATGTTAAATTCATCTAATTCTCCTATATATGCTGGGTAAACAAAATTAAATTTTGAATGATCAAAAACCAATATTTTTTCTTTTGCTCTCATCATTGCCTGTTGCTTAACTTGTGCTTCATTAAAATGAAAACAAGTAAGCCCATTATTTACATCTACTCCTGAAGTAGCTATAAAAGCTTTTGTAGTGCAAATAGAATCCAAAATATCTTTGGCTTGTATAGAAGTTACTAATTCATTATCTCTACAGTAATTTCCTCCACATAAAATAATTTCACAATTCCTTTTTTCTCGTAATACCATAAATACATTTATTGAACAACATACTGCAGTAAAATTTATATTATCAGGTATATGAGATGCAATAAAAGGGATTGTAGTACCACAATCAAAAAAAACAATATCTCCATTTTCAACAAGTTTTGAAGCAACTTTTCCTAGTAGCATTTTTTCCACAATATTCTTATCTTGTTGATCAGATAAAAAATAATTACTCTTATGATTAATTTTTTTTACCAAATACCCTCCTAATAAAACTATAGAGCCGTCGCTATTGCTAATATCTCTTCTAATTGTCATTTCGGAAACATTTAAAATTTCTGATGCATCTCTTAAATGAAGTTTTTCCACTTGATTTAATAGAACTTTTAATTGTTGAATTCTACTTTTGTTTTTTTTATCATACATAAAAACACCCATA
>NZ_JTJP01000075.1:0-1726 GCF_001678575.1 Gallibacterium genomosp. 1 | reverse complement strand
GCCAGCCAGCCAGCCAGCAGGATTGTAGTGCCAGCCTCGCACAACAGCAAGCGTTTTTAAACGATTTAGATGCCCGTTTATGGGCAGCAGCGGATAAGCTCAGAAACCAGCTAGACGCTGCCAACTACAAGCACATCGTTCTCGGTTTTATCTTCTTAAAATACATCTCCGACAGCTTCACTACCTTTCGTGAAAAGCTCCAAGCCCAGTTGCAAGATCCCGAAAATCCCCTTTATCTTGACCCCAACGACTATTCCCCCGAAGACTACCAAGCCTTGCTCCACAGCGAAATGGAACTGCAAGACAACTACACCGCCGAAAACATCTTTTGGGTGCCAGAGCAAGCCCGTTGGGAAAACATCAAAAACGTTGCCATACTCAACAAAGGCTCGGAACTGCCTTGGGGCGGCACATTCCGCGGCGTTGCCAGCCTGATTGATGACGCATTCACCGCCATCGAAAAAGAAAACCCCAAACTCAAAGGCATCATTCAACGCATCTCAGGCTTTGATGTGGAAGAACAAACCCTCATCGGCTTAGTCAATCTCTTTTCGGATACGAATTTCAGCCGGCCTACCCTCAACGGGCAGCCCATCTCAATGGCAGCGAAAGACATTTTAGGGCACGTTTACGAATACTTCCTCGGGCAATTTGCCCTCGCCGAAGGCAAAAAAGGCGGGCAATATTTCACCCCAAAATCCATCGTTAGCCTCATTGTCGAAATGCTCGAACCCTATCAAGGGCGAATTTACGACCCCGCAATGGGTTCAGGCGGCTTCTTTGTGCAAACGGAAAAATTCATCGCCGCCCATCAAGGCAACATCAACAACGTCTCCATTTACGGGCAAGAATTCAACCCCACCACCTGGAAACTCGCCGCAATGAATATGGCGATTCGCGGCATCGAATTTGACTTCGGCAAAGGCAACGCCGACAGCTTCCTCAACCCACAACACCTCGACAAAAAAATGGATTTTGTGATGGCAAACCCACCTTTCAATATGAGCGACTGGTGGAGCGAAGCCCTACAAAACGACCCACGCTGGCAATACGGCACACCACCACAAGGCAACGCCAACTTCGCTTGGCTACAACATATGCTCTACCACCTCAGCCCCAAAGGGCGAATGGCATTGCTGCTCGCCAACGGCTCAATGAGCAGCCAAACCAGCGGCGAGGGCGAAATCCGCCAAAAACTCATCGAAGCCGACCTTATCGAAGCTATGGTCGCCTTACCGGGGCAACTGTTCACCAACACCCAAATCCCCGCCTGCATTTGGTTGCTAAACAAAGCCAAAGCCCGCAAAGGCGAAATGCTGTTTATCGATGCCCGCGAAATCGGCTATATGAAAGACCGCACCTTACGCGACTTCACCGCCGAAGACATCGCCCACATCGCCAACACCTACCACGCTTGGCAAAAGGATCAGAGCTACCAAAACCAAGCAGGCTACTGCTACACCGCCAACCTTGAAGAAATCCGCCAAAACGACTTTGTCCTCACCCCAGGGCGTTATGTCGGCACAGCAGAACAACAAGACGACGGCATACCCTTCGCCGAAAAAATGCAAAAACTCACCGCACTTTTAAATGAACAGTTTGCACAAGGGCGAGCGTTGGAAGAAGAAATTAGGAAGAGTTTGGGGATTTAGGAGAAAATAATAATGGAATGGATCGAAACAACTATTCGGGAATATTGCCCTTTATCTTACGGTAAAGTGTAGTG
>NZ_JTJP01000074.1:0-6906 GCF_001678575.1 Gallibacterium genomosp. 1 | reverse complement strand
GCCTAATTTTTCTAATACGAAAAGGGCATCTTATAAAATGCCCTTTTGTTTATGTTTTTATACTATGTGTTAATTTAAATAAGTAAATACTTTTACCACTTTTCTGACTCCATTCACTTGACGAGCGACATCAACCGCAGCGGAAGCTTGAGACTGAGTCACTTTACCAATTAAATATACAATACCATTTTCAGTTACTACTTTTACATCCGTTGCTTTTACATTGCCGTTTACGAATAATTTTGATTTTACTTCTGTAGTTATCCACGTATCCTTGCTTGCCTGTATAAAGCTAACCTTTTCACCGATCTGGATTTCATCATAAACATCAGCGATATCTTTAACGCCACGCGCAAGATTAACGGCGACCTCTTTAAGATCGGCACCCGGCGCTTCGCCGACCAATAACGCACGACCATTATAAACAATCACACTAATATGTGCCTGTTCATTTAATTGTTTATCTTTACGCAATGCATCTGCAACTCGCAACTCTAATGTTTGGTCATCAATTTGTGTACCAGTAGTGCGAGGATCCATCGCTACTTTGGTTGCCAATGCTCCACCACCAACAACAGCAGCAGTTACACAACCTTGTAACAAAGTCACTACACTGACCATTGCTGTTACTTTAACCAAATGTTTCCATTGAAGATTACGCATTATTGCCTCCTTTTTGCATTAATGAGAAAAGAGTGAAAAATCAATTAATTCACATAACGTATTAATAATAAACAGATGTTGCTCAAGAATTCGCACCTCTTTTTGTACCGGAACAGCGATATTAATATCGTTTTCATCCAGCAAACCATTGAGATGATCGTTTTTATCCCCGGTTAACGCAACCACTAAAATATCTTTATCTTTGGCACAACGGATTAATGAGAGAGAAACTTCCTCAGTATCCGGCGTCAAAATTACAAAGACATCGCCACTGCTTACTACAGCACTAAACTGCTTTTGATAAGCTTCAGACACACTGTTATCACTGATTAAAGCAGCTCCGACAGCACCATCCAACCCAAGCAGTATTGCGGGGAAACTAGGGCGAGCCAATAGATATCGATTAATCAGATTCGCTACTAATAATTGTGCATTAGAAGTAGAACGACCATATCCAAAAACCACAATTTTATTACCACGTAACAAACATTGTGTTAATTCGTTAGTCGTCTTCGCCAATATCTCCGGAATCACAGCGGCGGTGGCGATATGTCCTTTAATGCTCTCTTCATATAGCGCTTTTATTCGATCCAACATAATATCAGCCATTTATTTCTATAAAATTTTGTAACCACGTAATTTGATAAGCAACCCCATCAAAAGCGATTAAATCAAATCGACAACTTACCGTCTCCAAACTTTGTTGTCGTAATCCTAACCATAAATTTGCGGCTTTCAATAATTTTTGTTGCTTTGACCAGGAAACACTTTCTACCGCAGAACCGAATTTTGCGCTTTTCCGTTGTCTGACCTCAACAAAAACCAGTGTTTTTCCGTCTTGCATAATCAAATCAATTTCTCCACATTTAAAAGTCTGATTAGCAGCAATAAATTTTAAGCCTTTTTGTTCTAAAAAACGGCGAGCTTGTTGCTCAAACTCGCCGCCTTGCTGTCTTGGTTTGAATAATGACATTCTCAATTAATGAATGGTTTTTATATTGCCGTTATCATATTGCATCCAGGTCATTGTTCTCTCAATATTACAACCTTCACCGGCACTTAATACGCCAGTTAGACCATTAATGCTATAACCTGGAATCTGACGAAGTTCAGCAAATTTATTGATTAACATCCACGCATCTGCTCCCATCGCATATAAACGAAGTAATGAATAATCGCCATTCGCAATTTTAAGTGCCTGTTGATAGCTTGCAGAATTTAAATCACTTAAGAGTGGAATATCACTAAATTTCACACCATTCATTGTTAAGCGGTAATCTGGCCCATTGTTAGCGGAATTGCTACGTGAAGTAGCGTAAATTGCAATATCGTGAGCATCAGAATTATCCAATGCCGTTTTAATCTCCTGCAATTGTTGACTATCTGCCACCACATAAATTGCATTTACTTTGCCATTCATTGTTGCATTCTTTAGATTCGCTAAAATATCATCAACTAAAGTATAGTAATAAGTGTTCACGTCCGTACCTGCAAGGCTTTGCCATTTAGCATTAAAAGCAGAAGCACTACGCTGTCCTAAATCGTTCTGTGGTGCAAACACCAAAGGATTGACTTCGCCATCATTCCACATTTTAACAGCAGCAGCTTGTGCTTCATCTTCTGGCGATAGTCCATAATAACAAACACCTTGTATCGGACGCATACTTGGTGCAGTATTCAATGTTAATACACTCAAGCCTTGTATCGCATTTCCATTTAATAATGCATCCACATTATCTTTTAATAACGGGCCGACAACCGCTTGCGCACCTTCCTGTTTTGCCTGATTAACCAAGTCTGTAACATTAGTTCCTGCCATTGTATCGTAGGTTTTTACTACTATCGGAGAGTTACCGCGAGCATCGTTAAATCCCTGTAAGATTGTTTTACCAATTAATTCACCGTTACCGCTTAACGGTAATAACACGGCGATTTGTTGAATATTTAAATTCTCAAAATTGACCACACCACGTAAATCAGTCGGTAATAAATAAGCTGCTGAATGGTTGGCATAAGTGGTTTTCCAATTCTGAATCGCAAAACGCATTTGATCGGGCTGTGCAATGTGATCGTTATATACTTTTGCCAAATCAATCCACCCTTTTAACGCCACATCATTATCATCCACAATTAAACTGTTTAACGTATTTTTATCCAAATTACGCAATAACCCCCAGATCACATCATTATTTTGTTGTTTACGTTGCATATCAGTAATGAAACGATCCATTTGCACGTGCGCATTAATTGCACCAATCGCATCGTGACTATTTTCAGCAGTTTGTGCTAACACCGCATAATAACGCACTTTTTGTGAATTGCTGAGGCTATCTAACTTAATAGTATTCAACAAGGTTGTTGCCGCACTGTTATCACGCTGCATTGCCAATAAAGTTGCTTTCAAAAGCGAAGCGTCCAACTGTTGTGCATCGTCTAAATCAGTCAAAGATGATAACAAACTAGAGGCTTGCGCCACTTTATTTTCATTTAGTAATGCACGAATCGCTAACAATTGATAATTTACTTTTTCATCCTGATCCTGACTACTATTTGCCTTATCCAAGTAAAAATCGGAGCTGGCATAGGCTTCATTTTGTAACATCGTATTATTTGAACCAATAAGACTGCTACATCCTGCTACACTGATCATTACGAAAAAACTCAGTAAAAGATTTTTAAAATTCATTCGTTGTAATAGAATGTTCAACATATATATACCTATGATAATTTAAACTATCATTATAAAAACAAGACCACTCGACCTTTTGTCGAGTACAAATAAATCTTACTTATCTCTTAGTTTAAAAGCAATAAAAGACTTAATTTATGAGCAATTTATACGGAACTTTATATATTGTCGCTACGCCAATCGGCAATTTAAGCGATATTAGCCAACGTGCGTTGGACACTTTCAACCAAGTTGATCTTATTGCGGCAGAAGATACTCGCCATAGTGGTTTATTATTAAATCATTACGGCATTAAAAAACCACTTTTTGCTTTACACGATCATAACGAACAACAAAAATTGGAAATCTTAATTGATAAATTACAACAAGGTTCTAATATTGCCTTAGTTTCCGATGCCGGCACACCGCTTATTAGCGATCCCGGTTTTCATTTAGTCAGAGCCTGTCGTCAGGCTGATATTCGTGTCGAACCGATTCCCGGTTGTTGTGCGGCAATTACGGCTCTTTCTGTTGCCGGCATTGCTTCCAATCGCTTCTGTTTTGAAGGTTTTTTGCCGGCAAAAAGCAAAGCACGCCTTGATCGCCTTGCCGAATTAAAAACGGAAACGCGCACACTCATTTTTTATGAATCAACGCACCGCATTTTAGAAAGCCTGCAAGATATGCAAACCGTTTTCGGTGCAGATCGCTATTTAGTGATTGCCAAAGAATTAACCAAAACGTGGGAAACCGTTTACGGCAATCAACTTGCAGAAATAATCGCGTGGTTAAAAGAGGATGCTAATCGTTGTAAAGGTGAAATTGTATTGGTGGTTGAAGGCGCAGTTGAAAATAATGAAGAACAATTTAACCCTCAAGCATTATTAAGCCTGAAATTAATCAATCAACAATTACCTTTAAAAAAGGCGGCAGCGATTGTTGCTGAAGTTTATGGCTACAAGAAGAATGCACTTTATCAATATGGCTTGCAACATTTTATGCAGCAAAATTAAAACTATAACAAAGGAATGACTATGCATCACTATTATCTTGAAATGCAAGAACATTTTTTATACGTTCCCTATTATGACCATATGCGTCGCGTGCGCGTTTTATTGCCGAAAAACTACTATAAAAATCAATGGCAACACTACCCAGTTCTTTATATGCACGACGGGCAAAACGTGTTTTATAGTAAAGAATCTTACTCTGGCTACTCTTGGAAAGTGATTCCTACCTTAAAAAAACACCGCGAGTTTCCGCAACTGATTGTCGTTGGCATTGATAATGCTAGTGAACGACGTTTAGATGAATACGGCCCTTGGCGCACCGAAGTCGGTAATAGTGAAGTTTCAAGAAATACTGGTGGAATGGGAATGGAATATGGTAAATGGGTGGTGGAAACGGTTAAACCTTTTATCGACCAAAGTTATCGCACGAAACCAGAAGCACAATATACCTTGCTAGCAGGCAGTTCAATGGGTGGGATTATTACTGCTTATATGGGAGCTGCTTATCCTGAGATATTTGGACATCTTGGTATTTTTTCTCTTGCTTCATGGTTCAGTGAATCAAATTTTCTTGAATTTCTTCATTATCATCCATTCAATCGCAACGGCAAAGTGTTTATTCAAGTTGGCACAAACGAAGGAGATGATGCCGATGCCGAATATATTTCCAATATGAATCAAGCCTATATTGATTGTACACTACGTTATTATCAAGCACTATTGCGCACGGGACATCCAATTGATCAAATTCGACTTCGCATTATGGCAAATGAAATTCATCACGAATATTATTGGGCAAATCATTTTGCAGAATTCTTACACTTTTCACTACTGGAATAGCATTTTTTTCAATTTGCTCATTTAGTTTGCAATAAATCGTTAGGATCACACGATAAATCCGATATAATGTGCGCCATTTTTTAACTACATAATTTAAATATAAATATTAAAAATTGAGGTGATTATGACTCCTGTCATTGCCCTGGTTGGGCGTCCAAATGTGGGAAAATCCACATTATTCAACCGATTAACTCGTAGTCGTGATGCACTTGTCGCTAATTTCCCGGGATTAACTCGTGACCGAAAATATGGTCAAGGTCAATTAAATGGAACAGAATTTATTGTTATTGACACTGGAGGTATTGACGGTTCGGAGCAAGGCATTGAAGAAAAAATGGCGGAACAATCATTATTGGCAATTGATGAAGCCGATATTGTTCTTTTTTTGGTCGATGCTCGTGCCGGCTTAACTGCTGCGGATATTGGTATCGCACAATATCTTCGCCGTCGTGAAAAAACCACAGTAGTAGTAGCAAATAAAATTGACGGTATTGATGCCGATTCACATATTGGCGAGTTTTATCAATTAGGTTTAGAAGAAATTGTTCCTATCGCTGCTTCACAAGGTAGAGGGGTAACACAATTAATCCAAGATGTTCTTGCCCCTTATCAGGAAGATGAGAGTGAAAACGCCGAAACAGAGAGTGAAGAAAATTTTGATTTTGCACTTTCCGATACCAATTTTTCTGATTTTGAAGCCACTTCAATCAATGATGAAATTATAGATGACAGCGAAGAAGACGAAGATTTAGAAGATAATGCTGAAACAGAACAAAAATCGATTAAAATTGCAATTGTCGGTCGCCCGAATGTTGGTAAATCCACTTTAACTAACCGTATATTAGGAGAGGATCGTGTCGTCGTTTACGATATGCCGGGTACAACACGTGACAGTATTTATATTCCGATGGAGCGGGACGGTCAGCAATATACCATTATTGACACCGCAGGTGTGCGTAAACGTGGTAAAGTCACCCTCACCGTAGAAAAATTTTCGGTCATTAAAACGTTGCAGGCAATTCAGGATGCTAATGTGGTATTACTTACCATTGATGCGCGTGAAGGTATTTCCGATCAAGATTTATCACTATTAGGCTTTATTCTAAATGCTGGTCGAGCTTTAGTCATTGTTGTTAATAAATGGGACGGATTAAGTCAAGAAATCAAAGATAACATTAAATCCGAATTAGATCGCCGTTTAGATTTTATTGATTTCGCTCGTGTTCATTTTATTTCTGCACTACACGGCAGTGGTGTTGGTAATCTTTTTGAATCTATCAACGAAGCTTATCAATCCGCAACTAAACGTTATTCAACATCGCTATTGACACGGATTTTGCAAATGGCAACCACAGAACACCAACCGCCAATGATTGCTGGACGCAGAATTAAATTGAAATATGCACACCCAGGTGGACATAATCCTCCAATTATTGTAGTACACGGTAACCAAATTGATAAATTACCGGATTCCTATAAACGTTATTTATCCAATTATTACCGCCGTAGTTTGCAAATTATCGGCTCTCCGATCAGAATGTTATTCCAAGATGGAGATAACCCATATGCTGGTAAACGTAACACATTAACACCGAACCAATTACGTAAGCGCAGACGTTTAATGAAATTTATTAAGAAATCAAAACGATAGTAGATCAAGGCTTCTCTCAAGGAAGCCTTTTTAATTTAGATTAATGCAGTTTTGGCTTACCTAAAATTTGGCAT
>NZ_JTJP01000073.1:0-11566 GCF_001678575.1 Gallibacterium genomosp. 1 | reverse complement strand
TGGATCACTACATTAACTAAACATGCAGAGAATGTTGGAATGCTTTTCGATGGAAGAGTAAGGGATAAGGAACATTTTATTTCTATAGTAAAATCTTTTTTAATAATTTTTGATGTATTTAAAAGGTTCTATAATACTACTGATATAAATACCTCTGATATAGTTGTTACATATATTGCAGCTCATCAAACTACTATGCAACTTATTGTTGCTTCTCTTTATAATATTTATAAATTTAATTTATCAGTGACAAGAGAAAATGTTAGGGATATTATCACTGAGTCATCTCGATTGTGTAGTCCTATTTTATGTATGGGAAGAATAGTTACTCAAAATATTAATTATAAAGATTTTATTTTTAAAAAAGGGGGTAGGATTATGTTTTATACTGGAATGGCTAATTTTGATCCTAATGTTTTTAAAAATCCATTTGAATTTTCTTTAAATAGATATGAAAAGCCATTATCATTTGGTTCAGGGGTACATATGTGTATTGGTATGGGAATATCTCTTAGTTTTTCTAGTAAGTGTGTTGATTTTATATGTTCTAATTATTCAATAAAAAATGTAAGTGTATTTGAGTTGATAAAAGGTGTTTCTTCTTTAGGTGCTTTTCGATTTAGTATTGAGGTGGGATAATGCGGGCATTATTAACAATTAGAAATTTCCCATCACTATTATCGTCTTTATTTATTTCAAAGCTAGGAGATTACTCTTATGAGGTTGTATTTGTTTTTATTGTTCTAGAAATTACAGGTGGTAACTATATTCTTACTGGAGTTGTGTATTTTTTTAGGTTCATTCCATTCTTATTTTTTGGTCCTATAGGTGGATGGTTGGCTGATAATAAAGATATTAAGAATACTTTACTATTTAGTGAAATAGTTAGATTGATAGTGACCTGTTTGCTTTTTATTTCATATTTTTATGAGAATATTAATATTTATATATTAATACTATCTTCTGTTCTGACTACTATCGGAAGAAGTATTTTTCAGCCAAGTTTTAGAACTGCAATTCCAAAAATTGTTTCTAATAAAAATCTAGGGTATGCAAATAGTATTTCTCAAATTGCTGAGGAAATGGCAATGGTACTTGGTCCATTAATTTGTTCTTTTATTTTATCAATAGCTGTAAATAAATCGTGGGTGTTGATGTTTAATGCAATAACTTACTTTTTATCTATTCTTATTATTTTTAATTTAAGTAAGTTAGATGCGCGAAAAAAAGAAGTGTTTAATGTTTCAAAAATATACAAAGATACGTGTTTAAGTCTTGATTATTTATATCGTGTTAATAATAAATTATTCATTGTGATTATAGGATCTGGAATTTGTATCCTGTTTACTGGTTCAGTATTACGTTTTATTATTCCAGCGGTGACGGTTTTTTTGGGTAAAGGTGAGATTTTTACTAGCTATATTTTTTCTTTAATGGCATTTGGAACTATTATTGGAGGATTAATTTATAATAAGTGTGTAAATATAGTAACGCCTAATAAATTAATGTTTTTCTGGGTTGTTTATGGTGTTATTCTTTTTTGTTTAGCTGTTTTTTCATTCTTTTCATTTGATATCTTTTTACCTTTTTCTTTTATATTGGGGGTATGTGGAGCTTTTGTGGATATAACATTGGTTACCGTAATACAAACCTATTCTGAAAAAAATAATATAGGAAAAAATTTTGGTATTTTCTCAACATTAGCTAATACTTCGGAGGCATTATCCTCCTTATTGTCAGGTGTAATTGCTATATTCAGTATTATTTTTTCATTTGTTACATTAACATTATTGATAGTATTAACGAGCTCAATTTGTTTAGCTTTACTAGCAAAGAAAAGGTTAGTTAATGAAGGGCTATAGTAGCTCGGTTGAAAATATAAATGATGTATGTCTTCCTTTTTTAAAAGGAAGACAGTGTTATATCAAAATAATGAGATTAATAAAAATGCTAAAGCTTCTTTTGGTATTTGCTGTTGGTTAAGATAAAGTTCTCCCTCTTTTTGTTCTAAATTGAGCTGATATGCATTTTTTGTTTCAAGCAAAATGCCTTGTGTCACCTGTTGTTGCAGTTTTGTTTGCAGGATCTGTTGCAGTCTTTCCGGATTAATTGGTTCAACTTGTTTATTGTTCTCAAATATTTTGTTCATTGCGGTCGCATAATTATTAATAACCCCATTTAAGAACGGTTTTTCGAGATTTAAATGAATATTCAATGAATCAAAAAATTGATCCGGTAAGCCTTGTGTTAGATTGGCCACGGCTTGTGGTGCTGTCTGAATATTAGCCTTCAATGTTGCTTCTCCATCACTATTTTTCAATGATAATGGTGCAATCACTAATTGTGGTTGTTGATTAAATAAATTAGTGAGTGAATTATGAAGTCGAGTTTGATCTTCCTTTAAACTGGCATCGAACAAATTATCTAAATCGGCACCGCTTAAATGTTTGAATTGTAATTTTAGGGTTTGTGAATAAAGTGATTGTTCATTCATTAATACATCTGCAATATCACCGTCTATATCAATAGCATAAAAGTTTCCATCTTGTGTTAATTTCACGGTGCTGCTTTGATCTTTTGAGATATTGCTGACATAGGCGGAGTTTGCCTGAGATCTAAAGTTAAACTCGGCACGTTTTATTGTGGTTTTGATGTCACCGATCGGCAAATAGCGTAAATTGGTTAATTTTAATTTTCCTTCGGAAGTTAAGCCTTGTATTAAAATGTTGCTATCAATATTTTTTTGTTCCGATTGTAAAATAAAACGGAAATCATCTAAGTTAATTGAATAGTGAATATTTTTCGCCTGATCCAATTTAAGTTTGTATTCACCGCCGGACCAAACAATTTTATTTTCATCGGATTGGTATTCACCCGGTGAAAAATGAAAATTCAGATCCATAGCTTGTTGATAATCTATATCAATTTTTAATGTAAAAGGGTTGGCAGCGACGTAATTTTTTTCGCCGTTTTTCAAGTAGAAAGGCAAGTTTTTGTTTTGATTATCGGTTTGCAACGTTGATTCACTGGAAGCCATCACTGGCAGCAGTTTGAACTGACTTAATTTATTAAGCGGCAATGGGCCGTGATAAATTTTAGTTTGAATCGGATAACTATATTCATCAATATTAAGTTGATATTGAAGATCACTGAAAAAAAAGTGGCGTTCTAGCTGTACATCATCAATTTTGATCCAACCTTGTTGGTTGATGTCGTCAATTTGTTTGAGATATTGTTCTTCAATTTTTGAGCCCGTATACCAAGTGCCGCCAAGCCAGACGGCACTTATCGCAGCTAAGGCGACAACAGTAATAGTGAGTGATTTTTTTTGCATAATTTTTCCTTGTAAACGAGTGGTTTATTTGCATTGATTTTGCGGTTTATTTGCCATAATTTCAATAATTTGAAAATCAGTATGCTGCATACTTTTACAAGCAATAGCGCATAAATTATCAATGCTGCGATCAATAGTATGTTCAACAATCCCTTCATCACCGGTTACGCCGGTCTGATTAATTGCCATTAGCACCGATTTATAGGCGGAGGTTACGCTGGTTGACACTTTCATTGCACAGCTGTTAGCGGCACCGTCACACAACATTCCGCTGATATCACCAATCATACTGCTGATTGCCATTGCTGCCGTGTCAAATTTATTGGTGAGCAGGTAGGAAATACCGGCACAGCTTCCCATTGCCGCAGTAGTGACTGCACAAAGTGCGGATAGCTTAGGTAATTTGCTGTGAATAAAAATCGCGATTAAATGTGATAAAAACAGCGCTCGAGTACGTTGTTCGCCGTAAATATTGAGATGATTGGCGACAACAACAACTGGCATAGTGGCGGTAATGCCTTGATTTCCAGAGCCAGAATTACTCATTGCTGGTAACGTTGCACCACCCATTCGTGCATCGGAGGCGGCTGTTGTTTGGATCATTATACGAGAGAGCAGATCATCAGAAAGCAATCCGTCGCCGATATGTTTTTGTAAAGTACGACCAATATGTAAACCGTAATCTTGTCGTAAACCTTCTTGAGATAAGGCGGCGTTAAGTATTTCTGCCTGATTAATAAAAGTGATTTTTTCTAAGTCGACCTGCATTGAGAAGTCGAAAATATCTTTTGCATTAAGTTGATTAAAAATGTGATGCTGCGAAGCGTCATCTATTGTTTGAATTGGGTTTTGATACAATATCTGACCATTTTTTTCAATGGAAGTAATGCGAGTGTGTTGTTCTTCAATGATGACGCGAACCCAGTCGTTTCCGCTATAAAGTGTTGATTCTGCATATAAAATATGATCAGTTTGCTTAATGGTAACAGCAACGACACCAGTTTGTAGCAACTGTTTTGCCTTTTCAACCTGTTGAGATGTAATATTTTTTAGCACTTCTAAACCGCTATCAGCATTGCCTCCAATGGCACCAATAGCGGCAGCAATTGGTAAGCCCACCATTCCGGTACCGGGAACAGAAACTCCTAATCCATTTTTCATTAAGTTCGGCGATACTTTTGCTTCGATTCTTTCAATGTTGTTGTGTCCTAGATATTTTGCTGCAGTAGCGGATGCTAACGCCAATGAGATCGGTTCGGTACAACCAAGTGCTGGTACAACATCTTGCTTAACGATTTGAATAAGAGTGTGTTCAAACGGTTGTAAGTGTGAATCCATAAAATCCTCATTAAATGTGATGGTGTTATTGTCGATCAGATAATTTCGTTGATAAATATACACGTTAATCAAGCAGCTGCTAAGCCCTAACTACAATTTAACATCAAGAAAAATGGTATTGATGAAAAAAATTAAAAAAATTTTTTAAAGTTGCCCTTGAAAATTGGATTTTAAGTTCAATTTATTGTGGCACGAATGATGTGGGTTCTATGAAAGACTGAGGATTAATAAAAAATTATCCCTTGTAAATTTTAGAATGAACCCTATTTAGTCGATGTTAAAAACGAATTTAAAATCAGGAGAATAAAGATTATGGGAAAAATTATTGGTATTGACTTAGGTACAACAAATTCATGTGTGGCAGTGATGGATGGCGATAAACCGCGTGTTATTGAAAATGCGGAAGGAGATCGTACAACGCCTTCTATCATTGCTTATACTCAAGATGGCGAAACATTAGTTGGTCAACCAGCTAAACGCCAAGCGGTAACTAATCCGAAAAACACACTATTCGCAATTAAACGTTTGATTGGTCGTCGTTTTACTGATGAGGAAGTTCAACGTGATGTCAGCATTATGCCGTTTGATATTGTTAAAGCAGATAATGGTGATGCGTGGGTAGAAGTGAAAGGTGAAAAAATGGCACCTCCTCAAATTTCTGCTGAAGTATTGAAAAAAATGAAGAAAACAGCAGAAGATTTCTTAGGCGAACCGGTTACTGAAGCAGTAATTACTGTACCTGCTTACTTTAATGATGCTCAACGTCAAGCAACTAAAGATGCAGGTCGAATTGCAGGCTTAGATGTTAAACGTATTATTAACGAACCAACAGCAGCAGCATTAGCTTATGGCTTAGATAAAGGTAAAGGTAACCATACTATTGCAGTATATGACTTAGGTGGTGGTACATTTGACTTATCTATTATCGAAATTGATGAAGTAGATGGTGAAAAAACGTTTGAAGTATTAGCAACCAATGGTGATACTCACTTGGGTGGTGAAGACTTTGATAACCGAGTAATTAATTACTTAGTTGATGAGTTCAAAAAAGAACAGGGTATTGATTTACGCAATGATCCGTTAGCAATGCAACGTTTGAAAGAGGCTGGTGAAAAAGCGAAGATCGAACTTTCTTCAGCACAACAAACAGACGTGAATTTACCGTATATCACAGCGGATGCGACAGGACCAAAACATTTAAATATCAAATTAACCCGTGCAAAATTGGAATCTTTAGTTGAAGACTTAGTTGCAAAATCAATGGATCCAATCCGTGTTGCTTTGAAAGATGCTGATTTAACAGTATCAGATATTGATGATGTGATTTTGGTCGGTGGTCAAACCCGTATGCCGTTGGTACAACAGAAAGTGGCTGAATTCTTCGGAAAAGAACCTCGTAAAGATGTGAACCCGGATGAAGCAGTAGCGATTGGTGCGGCTGTTCAAGGCGGTGTGTTGGCTGGTGATGTAAAAGACGTATTGTTACTTGATGTGACTCCGTTATCACTCGGTATCGAAACAATGGGTGGCGTAATGACTACCTTGATTGAAAAGAACACAACTATTCCGACTAAGAAGTCACAAGTGTTCTCAACCGCTGAAGATAACCAAAGTGCAGTAACTATTCACGTGTTGCAAGGTGAACGTAAACGTGCGGCAGACAACAAATCACTTGGTCAGTTTAATTTGGAAGGTATTAACCCAGCACCTCGTGGTATGCCACAGATCGAAGTGACTTTTGACATTGATGCGGACGGTATTATCCACGTTTCTGCGAAAGATAAAGGTACAGGTAAAGAACAACAAATCACTATTAAAGCCTCTTCCGGTTTAAGTGATGAAGAAATTCAACAAATGGTGCGTGATGCAGAAGCAAATGCTGAAGCTGACCGTAAATTTGAAGAGTTAGTTCAAGCTCGTAACCAAGCGGATCACTTGGTTCACACAACTCGTAAACAGTTAGGTGAAGTAGGTGCAAATCTTGCAGCAGACGATAAAGCAGCGATTGAAAAAGCAGTAAATGAACTTGAAACTGCGGCGAAAGGCGAAGATAAAGCAGAAATTGAAGCAAAAACTCAAGCTTTGATTCAAGCAGCAGAAAAATTAATGCAAGCTGCTCAACAGCAAGCACAAGCCGGTCAGGCTCAGCAACAACAAGCACAAAGCGGTGCGAAAAATAACGGCGATGATGTCGTAGATGCTGAGTTTGAAGAGGTTAAGGATAATAAATAATCTATCCTCCTGATGTAGCGGCTTGAGTTTTTCGAGCTGCTACAATTTACCCCATGGGCGACGGCTAAACACCTCGCCCTTTTACTGTATTCAAAGGTTAATAATCAACTAAAAGTAGGATAACGAATGGCAAAGCGTGATTATTATGAAGTGTTAGGCGTTTCAAAATCGGATGATGAAAAAGCAATTAAGAAAGCTTATAAACGCTTGGCAATGAAATTTCACCCAGACCGTAATCCCGGCGATAAAGAAGCAGAAGCGAAATTTAAAGAAGTTCAAGAAGCTTATGAAGTATTAGGCGACAAAGAAAAACGTGCTGCCTATGATCAATATGGACACGCTGCCTTTGAGCAAGGCGGAGCCGGTGCCGGTGGATTCGGTGGGGCAGATTTCGGCGATATTTTCGGTGATATTTTCAGCGATATGTTCGGTGGTGGCAGAGGTCGTCAACGTGTTGTCAGAGGTGAAGATTTACGTTACGACTTGGAGCTTACGCTTGAAGAAGCGGTGAAAGGCGTTACCAAAGATATTCGTATTGCAACTTTGGCAACTTGTGATAGTTGTCACGGTTCCGGTGCTAAAGCCGGTTCAAAAGTGGAAACCTGTAGTTATTGTCACGGTTCCGGTCGAATTCGCCGTCAAAGCGGTTTCTTTGTGCAGGAACAGACCTGCCCTCATTGTCACGGCACAGGTAAAATTATTGAACAACCTTGTGATAGCTGTCACGGTGACGGACGAGTTCATAAATATAAAAATCTTTCCGTTAAAGTGCCGGCAGGCGTGGATACTGGAAGTCAGCTTCGCTTAAGCGGTGAAGGTGCAGCAGGTGAGAATGGCGCACCGGCGGGTGATCTTTATGTGGTAATTCACGTAAAAGAACACGATATTTTTCAACGTGACGGTAATAATCTTTATTGTGAAGTACCGATCAGTTTTACTTTAGCTGCATTAGGCGGTGAAATTGAAGTTCCGACATTAGATGGCAAAGTAAAATTAAAAATTCCGGAAGAAACTCAAACAGGTAAATTATTCCGTTTACGTGGTAAAGGTGTCACTTCGACACGTTCTCACTATCAAGGTGATTTAATTTGTCGTGTGATTGTAGAAACACCGGTTAAGTTAAATAAAGAACAGAAGGAATTGCTACAAAAATTTGAGAAGAGTTTAGAAGGACGCAATCAGCATCGCCCCAAGGAAAAAGGCTTTTTAGATGGTGTAAAACGTTTCTTCGATAATTTAGGTAAATAATTTTATTATGAGAAATTGAAACCCGTAGGTTGGAAAACTTACGGGTTTTTTATTAATTAATCGCCTTGTAGCGTTATAAAACGATCACGCAGAGCGTGAAGTTGATCTCTTGTTTGAGCAGCTTTTTCAAATTCTAAATCCTGAGCAAATTTATACATCTGTTGTTCAAGATGTTTAATTTGTTTTTGTAGATCTTTGGCATTATCAAGCATTTCATAAGTTGCTGCCGGTTCAGCTGCTTTCGGTAAGCGTTGTTTTTTCGCTTTTTGATTGGCACTTTGACCAATATCCAAAATTTCACCGATTTTTTTATTCAGTGCTTTCGGTACGATACCGTGTTGCTCATTATAAGCCTGCTGTTTTTGACGGCGGCGCTCAGTTTCATCAATGGCTTTTTGCATTGATGGTGTGATGCGATCGGCATAAAGAATGGCTTTACCGTTTAAGTTACGCGCTGCACGACCGATTGTCTGAATTAACGAGCGTTCGGAACGTAAAAAGCCCTCTTTATCTGCATCCAAAATAGCAACCAAAGAAACTTCCGGCATATCTAAACCTTCTCGTAACAAGTTAATTCCAACTAAAACATCAAATTCACCGGCGCGAAGATCTCGGATAATTTCAACCCGTTCAACCGTATCAATATCTGAATGTAAATAGCGAACTAATACTCCGTGTTCTGCCAGATAATCGGTTAAGTCTTCAGCCATTTTTTTCGTTAAAGTAGTGACTAATACACGTTCATTTTTTTCAACGCGTAAGCGAATTTCAGAAAGTAAATCGTCAACTTGAGTTCCTACCGGACGAACTTCAATTTCAGGATCTAATAAGCCGGTTGGACGAACGACTTGATCTATAATTTCATCACCGGATTTTTCTAGCTCATAAGGTCCGGGGGTTGCTGAAACATAGATGGTTTGTGGGGCGAGGCGTTCAAACTCTTCAAAACGTAATGGGCGGTTGTCTAATGCTGAAGGCAGACGAAAACCGTATTCAACTAAAGTTTCTTTTCTTGAGCGATCACCTCTATACATACCACCGATTTGTGGAACAGTAACGTGTGATTCATCGATAATTAATAAGCCATCATTCGGAATGTAATCGAACAGTGTCGGTGGTGGCTCACCCTCTTTACGCCCAGAAAGGTAACGTGAATAGTTTTCTATTCCGGAGCAGTAACCTAATTCGTTCATCATTTCAATATCGAATTGTGTTCGTTGAGTAATGCGTTGTTCTTCAAGCAATTTATTCTCTTTGATGAAATACTCTCTGCGTTGAGCCAACTCCAGTTTGATTTGTTCAATAGCCTCTAAAATGCGTTCTCTAGGTGTAACATAGTGTGTTTTTGGATAAACGGTATAACGTGGCACAGCTCCGAAAGAGCGATTGGTGAGAGGATCGAATAGACTTAATCGTTCGACCTCTTCATCAAAAAGCTCTACGCGTAAGGCTACATCATCCGATTCTGCTGGGAATATATCAATCACTTCACCGTGAACGCGGAATGTACCGCGCTGAAAGGCGTGATCATTGCGGGTATATTGTAAGGAGGCAAGATGAGAGAGGATTTCTCGTTGATCAATAATTGAGCCAGTTTGTAGATGTAACATCATTTTTAGATAAGAGTCTGGATCACCCAAACCGTAAATAGCAGAAACAGAGGTTACCACGATGGTATCCCGTCTTTCCAAAAAAGATTTTGTTGCAGAAAGTCGCATTTGTTCAATTTGATCATTAATCGAGGCATCTTTTTCAATAAAAGTGTCGCTTGCAGGTACATAGGCTTCCGGTTGATAGTAATCATAGTAGGAAACGAAATATTCAACTGCATTTTCTGGGAAGAAAGCTTTCATTTCAGCATAGAGCTGGGCGGCTAATGTTTTATTTGGAGCAAAAATCATTGCTGGACGATTTAATTGTGCAATGACATTAGCAATAGTAAAGGTTTTACCAGAACCAGTTACACCAAGCAGTGTTTGGTGTGCTAGACCGTCATTTAAATTTTCCACCAGTTTAGCGATGGCTGTGGGTTGATCGCCGGAAGGTTTGAAGTCTGAATGTAAAATAAAAGGCTTACTGTTCTTTTTCATAATCAATTTAACAATAAAAGTTGTGAGCGGATTTTAACATATATCACGATTGAGCTGAATTAATACGTAATCACCACATTTTTTCAAAAAAGTAGATCCCTTTTGGGAAGTAGCTTGCTAAAATAATAACCCTCTTAATTTAGTGTATTTATTACATTTTCCTTTTGGATTCATAATATGAAAATTATGTCTTTAATTCCTGGTTTATTGCTTTCTGGAGCAGTGACCGCAGTAGCATTTACTCTTAATTATTTCGGCATCGGTAGTTCAATTGGTATTAGTGCATTAACTTTTGCCATTTTGATAGGGATGCTTGTTGGAAATACGATTTACCCTAATATTGCCCAAGTATCACACGAAGGCGTTAATTTTTCTAAAGGTATTTTACTGAGAGCGGGTATTATTCTGTATGGTTTCCGCATCACATTTCAACAAATTGGTTCAGTGGGGATTAATGCCATTGTAACAGACGCAATTATGTTGATTTCTACTTTCTTTATTACTTGCTGGTTGGGGCGAAAGTGGCTAAAAATTGATAAAGAAATCACTTATTTATGTGCGACTGGCGCCAGTATTTGTGGGGCTGCTGCGGTGATGGCGGCGGAACCTGTGGTCAAAGCACAATCGCATAAAGTATCGGTAGCTATCGCTACAGTTGTGATTTTTGGTACGTTGGCAATGTTTGCCTACCCAATGTTATATCCGTTGTTAAGCCACTATATCAGTGAATATCAATTTGGGATTTATATTGGTTCGACCGTACACGAAGTAGCACAGGTTTATGCTGCAGGACAGAATATCAGTAACCAAGTGGCGGATAGTGCTGTGATTACCAAAATGATTCGTGTAATGATGTTAGCGCCATTCTTGTTAGCATTATCATTTTCATTAAGTCGTAATCAAGTATCAAGTGAATCAAGAAAAATTAATATTCCTTGGTTTGCGGTTTGGTTTGTTTTAGTTGCCGTTTTAAATTCATTCCCAATTATTCCCGAAGTGATTACACATTGGTTGGTTGAATTGGATACTTTATTGTTGATGATGGCAATGTCGGCATTAGGATTAACAACACATATTGATGCGATTAAAAAAGCGGGCGCAAAACCGCTTATTTTAGGTTTAATTATATTTTTCTGGTTATGTATCGGCGGTTTTGTAGTTAACCTTGTCAGTGAAAGTATTTTTAATTAAGTTAAGTTTTAGTGAACAGGAATGGAGCGGAAACGCTCCATTCTTTTTAGCTTTTTTTCAGGAATATAACTAAAAAATAATAAGTTTTGCACAGACTTATTTTTGTCAAGTTTTTTTTGTTTTATTTTTTTTC
>NZ_JTJP01000072.1:0-9878 GCF_001678575.1 Gallibacterium genomosp. 1 | reverse complement strand
GCGCGGAGCGAGGGAAGAGCGAAGAGAGAAGGAGGTAGACAGCTTGTGTTAAGTTGGGAGAAGACCGGAAAGGTTAAAGAAAGAACAAGAAGAAAGAGAAGATAGAGAATAAGCAGATACACTGTGGAAAGCAAGAGCAAGAGCAAGAGCAAGAGCAGAAAGTAGGAAAAAGCAGTGTATAGACAGGATAATCCTGGCGGCAAGAATGCAATAGCACCACCTGACTCCATGCCGAACTCAGAAGTGAAATGTTGTCATGCCGATGGTAGTGTGGGGATTCCCCATGTGAGAGTAGGTCACTGCCAGGTTATAAATTAAAGGAAGGAACGCTAACCGAGAGGTTAGCGTTTTTTTTTAGTTACTACTTTGCTTTCTTACAAGAAAGCAGTAATGCAACACGACATATGTTCCGCCTAAATCAGCCAATAACCAATAATATGATGTATCAAATTTCCTGTATTCGCCTCTTCCATTACCTAACAACCGAAAATGAGAACATCGGATCAGCGGCATTTGCAAGAAAGCGACAGGTGCTTAAAGCGATTAGATGGGTTATGTAATATTTTGGATAAGAATTTATGGCTTCAAATAGAAACCATAAATGTATATTAAAGATCTCCTTTCCTGTCTTTGCGTAACGACTCCTCAATTTCTTTAATCCAGTTAAGTTCAAATTTCGTAAAACCAGCTTGTAAGCGAGCATCTGTATTAATTACCCCTTTGAAAATAACAATTCGATATTGACGCAGAAGCTTGGAAAAGCTGGTAAGAGGATCAAGATTACGTTGTCGGCAAAGTGCATGATACCAATGATTGCCGATAGCGACGTGTCCGATCTCTTCCTTGAGAATAATAGTGAGAATCTCAACTGCACGCCAATCTTTACGCTGAGCCATTTTTTCTCGTAATGGTGGTGTAGCATCTAAACCACGAGCCTCTAATACACGAGGGACTAATGCCATTCGTTGCCAAATATCGTGGGCTGTGGCTTGTGCCATTTCCCATAAACCAGCGTGCGCCTCAAAATCACCGTAGTGGTAACCGAGCGATTGCAGATGTTGTTTAACCAGTGAAAAATGATAAGTTTCTTCGTGTGCCACTTTCAGCCAATCTTTAACAAAAGCAATGCCTTGCCCAAGTTGTTGCTGTGCAGCACGGCCAAAACGCCACGCCGCATCTAAGCCAAGGTTAATTGCATTGAATTCAATATGTGCAATAGCGTGAAAGATAGCGGCGTAACCTTCAGCACTGGAAAACGCCCGTTTCGGTACATCTTGTGGTGCGACTAATTTCGGTTTGTCAGGAATCCCAACAATTTCATCTTTTGGTGTAACTATTGGATAATTATCAATATTTTCAAGTAGTTGCCATTGCCAATTTTGTACCATTAATTGATTTACTAGCTCACATTTTTTTTGAGGCTCTTTTTCCGACAATGCGCTAGTGATTGCTTGCCAAAATGGGATGATTTCAGGTGTCATATTATTCCTTTAATTTATTTTGTTGATGAAGCGGCGATAATTTTTTTCTCTAAATAAACAATCATTTGCAGTGCGATATCCAGTTTACTGGTTTTTTCGATTAATTCTAAACCGGGGCTAGCGTTAACTTCTAAGATCATTGGGCCTTGATGAGTGCGGATAATGTCTACGCCGGCAATATCTAGCCCAATGACTTGTGCTGCTTTAATAGCTAATTGTTGTTCTTGTGCCGTTAAAGTTGTTGGCACAGCACTGCCACCGCGATGGAAATTGGCTCGAAACTCACCGAGTTTGCCTTGACGCTCCATTGCGCTAATTACGCGATTTCCAATCACAAAACAGCGTAAATCATCACCTTTAGCTTCACTGATAAATTGTTGTGCTAACACCGGAATATTGGCGTGTTTTAGAGTTTCCAGCACACTGGTGGTGCTGTTGTTTTCCGGCATTAACATTACTCCGATACCTTGTGCACCGGTCAATGTTTTTAAAATTGCCGGAGATCCAATATTCTGCGAGATTAATTCTGCATTCACTTCATTACCACCTAGAGTGGTTGTTGGCACTGGTAATTGATGTTGATGTAGCACTTGCAGGCTTTGCCATTTATCGCGTGCAAGAGCAAAAGATTGCGAACCGTTAAGAATTGGTGTGCTGAGTGTTTCAAAATAACGTAGAACTCGGCACCCCATTTCAGTACTGGTAGTACCAAAACGAGGGATAACACCATCATAATGTGGTAATGGTTGATAATCTTGTGTATCTATAGCCTGATAATAAAGGCGAGGCGTGCCTTGATGAGGCAGTTGTAGAATACAGCGATTAGGATCGAGAATATCCATTTGGTGACCGCTTTCAATCGCTGCCTCCTGCAAACGTACACAGCTATAAAGACGAGGCTCACGGCAGAGCATTAGTAGTTTCATCAAAACTCCTTTGGAACAACATCTTATGTTGATTTTTGCATTGAGACATTATTTTTTAGCAAAGCCTTGTTGATGCAAATAAGGCAGTACACCTGGGCGAACAGGTTTATCCAACGCTTTGATGACGTTTTTGCTCCAGTTGTTGTCAATATTGCTTCGAGCTTGGTAATAGTCGGCAGTGAGTTGATCAAATTCAGCTAATTTGCTTTTATCTAACGTTTGATAGTGATTTTCAAAAAACATCATTTCATTTGGCAAACGTGGTTTTAGCGGCGGATCCTGATTCGGGTAACCTAAACACATTCCGACTAAAGGCAGTGTATGTTTTGGCAGTTGCAATAATTCCCCAACTTTCGCCATCTGATTACGCAAAGAGCCGATATAAACACCACCTAATCCGAGTAATTCAGCACTCGCTAAAACATTTTGTGCCATAATGCCGGCATCAACTGCTCCAATTAACAGCACTTCAGTCCATTCCAGTTGTGCTTGTGGGAAAATGTCAGCGTGTTTGGCAAAGTCGATACAAAATACCCAAAATTCAGGAGCTGAAGCAACATATTGTTGATTAGAACACCATTCCATCAGTTGTTGACGCATTGTCTGATCGGTTACGTGAATAATAGAAACGCATTGTAAGTGGTTGGAGGAAGAGGCCATTCTAGCAGATTGAATCAATTGCTCACGCAAGCTGGCATCAATTTCTTTATCTAAAAATTTACGGATAGAACGGTGATGGTGTAATGTTTTTATTGCATCTACAGACATAAGTTACTCCCTTAATAAAAATTTTTTCAATTAAAACGATTTTAATTGATATGATATACCAATCGCTATAATGCTTAAAATAATTTCACGTTCTTATTTATCTTGCGATACAATAATGGCGTTTTTATTAATTAATTGAATAAGGAGTCAATAATGTATACAGTAATTTTTGGTCGTTCAGGTTGCCCATATTGCAGAAGAGCAAAAGAGTTGGCAGAAAAATTGAAAAACACCGTTGAGGATTTTGATTATCGCTATGTTGATATTATCGAAGAAGGTATCAGTAAAGCAGATCTTTCTAAATCTGTTGGTAAACCGGTGGAAACTGTGCCACAAATTTTTATTGATGAAAAACCAATCGGCGGTTGTACTGATTTTGAAGCATTAATGAAAGAAAAATTTGGCGTTGTCGCTTAATGTTAAATTAGGTTTATCAGAAAACAAGTCGTTGATACCCCACGTTGAGTGGGGTATTTTTATTTAAGCAAATCAGAAACTAAATCAATCACTTGCTGATTTTCTTGTTCAGATAATTTCCCCTCTTTGGCAAATCGGACAATACCATTTTTATCTAATACTAAAATTAGTGCATTTTCGGGTTGTAATTGCCAATGCTGTTTGACTTTGCCATTATCATCAACAACCACCATCGTGTAAGGAAAATCTTTTTTACCACGTTCGGTTTTGCTTTTTGCCATACTGCTCATACCAAGTGTAGCATCTGCGATATTAACAATTGTGGTGGTTTGATATTTATCGTGTGGAAATTTGGCTGCTTGAATTTTGTCCATTAATGGGTCATTCATTGATTTTACGGAGATACGCCCTGCCATATGTTGAACAACACGCACTTTACCATTAAGATGATCACTATTCCACGCTTGATATTGCACGTTATTGCCGTGAAGCAATACTTCTCCACTTTGCACATCGCTAATAGTCAAGGGGGCTTTACCAATTACTAAATTATGTGCGTTTGCTATAAAAGGTAAAGTAGTAGCCGTTAACATCAAAAAAGTTTGTAATAATTTCATCATTATCTCACAGTAAAATAGGAAAACATTATTTTAACAGGGAAACTGCTTTTCAAAAATCACTGTTTTGTTTGCATCAAAATGAGTATTTTATTCACTGCTCAAATTGTCCGCCACCACTTCCGCTTGTTTCAATACAAATTCAATGGCGTCCGTTGCCAAATCAGGTGGGTATTTGTATTTCAGCAAAGCTCGGCGGATTAACACACGCATTTTGGCTCGCACGGCTTCTTTATGCTGCCAGTCGATGGTGACGGATTTACGCAGTTGGGCGGTGATTTCTTTGGCGAGGGCGGTGAGGGTAGCATCTTCCATTTTTTCCACCGCACTTTGATTTTGGATTAAGGCATCGTAAAACGCTAGCTCTGTATCGCTTAGTCCTAACGAGCTACCACGCGAGAGGTGTTGCTCGAAGTCTTTCGCCATTGCCACTAATTCTTTGATGATTTCCATTACGCTTAAATTGTGGTTGTGGTATTGGTTCATCGCTTCTTTGAGCCGTTGCTCGAAAGTTTTTTGCGTGCCGAGATTGTTCTGTGCTTTGTTTTTAATGGAAGATTTCAGGTAGCCTTCAATGGCTGAGAGCCATAAATCGGGCGTGTCGCTGGCTTCCACTCTGCCCATAAATTCTTCGGAAAGCAGAGAAAGATCGGGGCGTTCTTCTTCCATTAAGTCGAACAAATCCACCACGCCGTCTGAACGCACCGCTTGGTTGAGCAGGGTAACCAGTTTTAATTGCCGCTCTTTGGGTGAGTTGGGGCGGTGCTGTTGCTCAGGCTTCACAATAGTGGCACGCACGGCATCATAAAAGGCGATTTGCTGGCGGTAGGGCTGGATTTCTTCCATTGAGCCACACAGGGAAAAGCCTTTTTTCGCCAGTCGCACCGCTTGCAGAAAGGCATTTTTGCGTGGGGTTTTCTCCCCTTGTGCGGATTTTTGCGGATAAAGTGCGGTGTGATTTTCCGCTGTTTTTTGTCGATCTAAGGCTAAAATATGGTTCGCCGCGTGGCAGATGGCATTGAGTAATTTTTCAGGCTCGCTAATGTGTAATGCCGCTGTTAAATCAAAGGGTTTGCCGTCCACAGGGCTGGCGAATTGCCCACGAATGATGTCTAGATATTCCAACATTTTTTGGAAAACTTGATGAATATCAGTGGTAACGGCATCTTTGCCGCCTGCGTTGGTGTATTGCTGGGTGGCTTTTTTCAGCTCCTCCGCCAAGCCGATATAATCCACGATCAAGCCGCCATTTTCACGGCTTTTGTTGCGAAAAACACGGTTTACCCGTGCAATGGCTTGCATCAGGTTATGCCCTTGCATTGGCTTGTCGATATACATCGTATGGCAACAAGGGGCATCAAAACCCGTGAGCCACATATCCCGCACAATCACCAGTTTGAGCGGATCATCGGGGTCTTTAAAGCGTTTTTCTAACTGCTTTTTCTCGGTGAACGGGTAAACGTGGGCTTGCATTTCTTCGGAATCGCTAGCACTGCCCGTCATCATCACTTTCACCACGCCTTGATTGACATCATCGCTATGCCAATCGGGGCGTAATTTAATGATTTCATTATATAATTTCACGCAAATACGGCGACTCATCACCACCGCCATCGCCTTGCCGTCTGAAAGTTGATTGCGTGCTTCAAAATGTTGCACCAAGTCTTGGGCGAGGTGGGCGAGGCGTTGTTCTGTTCCCATTAATTGTTCCAGCAAGCGGAAAGAATAACTCTCTTCGTCTTCCTCTAAAATGGCTTGGGCTTCTTGCACGGCGTGATGAAACTGCTGGCTTTCTTGCAAGGGAATTTGGCGTGCTTCGTAAATAATCGGCACGGTCGCCCCGTCTTCCACCGCGTCTTGAATATCGTAAATGGAAATATAACGCCCGAATACCTCTTGCGTATCCTTGTCCTCAAGGCTCAACGGCGTACCCGTAAAGCCGATAAAACTGGCGCTGGGCAGGGCGGCACGCAGGTATTTGGCATAGCCATCACGATATTGCCCTTGCTGGTTGATTTTTTGCGAAAAGCCATATTGTGAGCGGTGGGCTTCATCGCTGATCACAATAATATTGCGGCGGTCATTGAGGACGGGGTGTTGCTCCTCGCCCTCACGCAAGCCGAATTTTTGAATGGTGGTGAAAATAATGCCACCGCTTTCTCGCTTCGCCAGCTCCGCACGCAATTCTTCCCGACCGTTGGCTTGAATGGGGGCTTGGCGGGTGATGTCTTGATCTTGGCTAAAAGTAGCAAATAGCTGACCGTCTAAATCATTGCGATCGGTAACCACCACAATGGTGGGATTTTGCAATTCAGGCTGGCTGATGAGTTTGCCGACATAAAACAGCATCGACAGCGATTTGCCCGAGCCTTGCGTATGCCAAATCACGCCGATCTTGCGACTATCGCCCAAATAGGCGGCAATGGTGGATTCTACCGCTGCATTCACGCCGTAAAATTGATGATAAGCGGCGATTTTTTTCACTGTTTGTCCACGGCTATCGCTTTCAAACACCACAAAATCACGCACATAATCGAGCAACACCGCAGGCGAAAACAGCCCTTGCAACAGCCCTGTTTGCTCATTTTCAAAAGGAATGCGTTGGCTTTGCTGGCTTTCGTCCACCACTTTCCAAGGCAAAAAGCGTTGAAAATCCGCCGTGAGCGAGCCAAGCCGAGCGGTTGTGCCGTCTGAAATCACCATTAATTGATTGAATACAAATAAATCGCTGATTTCTCGTTTATAGGTTTGCAACTGCTCAAAGGCTTTATCAATGCCAGCATTCACCTTGAGCGGATTTTTTAGCTCAAAAATCGCCATTGGTAAGCCATTGATAAAACACAAAATATCAGGAATGCGTTTGCCTTTTGTGCCTTGAATTTCCAACTGATTAATGGCATAAAAACTGTTTTGCTCAGGCTGCCTGAAATCCACCAACAACGCCACATCGTGCTTTTCCTGCCCGTTTTCCTGATAATGCACAGCCACCCCTTGTTTCAACTGACGATAAAACCGCTGATTACGCTCCGCCAGCGGTGCAATATCACTTTTACACACCTCCGCCGCCACCTCTTCCAACACCGCAAGCGGCAAATGGGGATTAATCCTCGCTAAGGCTTCCAACAGCAACGGCTTCAACACCACCGCCTGCGTCGTCTCCCGCCAAGGATAAGTCAAGCCCTCTAACACCTCCTTGCCATAGGCATACCGCCAGCCCAGCGATTGCAGCTGATCCAGTGCTAAATTTTCAATGGTGGATTCGTTGATTTTCATAGTTTTTTACCTTCTTAGATAAAACAGTAGTTTATGTTATGTAATTATAAGTACCCATAAAATTAACAACTTAAAATAATAAATAATTACAATACTATTTTTTTTATTTTTAGTGTCTTTTATTTCCTTTAAATCTTTGAATAAATTTTAGATACTAATAATTATCTAGCTTATATTGGCAGTGTGAGCATATTTCATCTAAAATATCTGTCGTCTCTTCGCATAAGGGGCATATATGATTGGTTTCATATCCACAATTTGCACACATATTTTCTTCATATATGTATGTTCCTTCGTAACATTCAGGGCAATGAGTCAGAGGATCATCTCCTCCTTCTCTTATAGCTAAATGTCTAGCTATGGAATAATAATTTTCTATAGCTGTGATAATAATTTCTTCGTAAGAAAATTTGTTTTTACAAGATTCGCATATATAATTTACTGTATTAGCCTCGCAATTTGATTTTTCAGGAAGAATACATTCTGAAGCACATTCGGGGCAACTTGCTTTATTTATTATAATATTAGCTACGGTATCATTTAAAAATGATAAGGTCTCTAAGTGTTTTTGACAAAATTGTTTATGCTTCATATATATTTCAGTTTCTTTCATTAAAAAACTCCAATGTTCAACACCAATTAATGCCTGAGGGTTTTTTTCTAAGTGAATTGTAATAAAATCTTGCATTATTGGAAAAAGTGTAGATATTACGTTACGGATTGAATCAATATTTGTTTTTTCGAAGTAATGTTCAATATTATTTCTTATTTTATTTGCTCTATCGAACTCTTCCCAGTTGACTGAGATATTCAAACTTTTAAACCTTTCTTTGATAGACTGAACATCAACCGTCTTTTCTCCTTTTCCTTCCCAGATTATTTCATTATTATCATTTAAAATGGGGCGAATAGATTTTTTTATTAATATCTCATCACTTTCTGATGGGCTTAGTAGTACAAGTTTATGCTTAAATAATAAAAGTATACCAGCAAATAAATTTCTTATTGATGAATAAGCTCTTTTAGGATTTTCAGGAATTTGTTGAAAATCTTCAATACCTAGTTGAATTGATGAAATTGCATTTTCTAAGATAGTCATAGTATCTCCTTAATAAACTTTATAAGGTGAAAAGAAAAAGTATAATTAATTTTGTGTTGCTCATAACTCAACCTCCCCATTTAAAAGTTTTGGTAGTAGTTCATCTCTAATTTTTTCCAATGTTGAATTTTCATTTTTATTTTTATCTATAACTTGATTGAATAAGATAAATTTATGATTGAAAATTTTAATTAGATTACTTGGTGGAATAATTATTTTAATGTTTTGAAATTCATAAGGTTTTAGGGATTGTCTAACACTACCGCTAGATAATATCTTTATACTATCTTTGATGTAATTAGTGTTCATTATTAACTCCAAAAACCAATGATAATGTTCTTTTGGAGTAAAAACCTCATAAACTGGGCTAACTGCTCCAATAAAATTTTCTTTGTGTAATCCAATTGAACCAATATTTATTCTCGATGGATTATAGGCAAAATCCAAAGGATAAACCTTTAAGTATTTCTCGATATTTTTGCTATAAACTTGTTTGGAGAAATACTCTTCTGAACGAATTAGTTCTCCACTAGATATTGCAGATAAAACAATGGCATTTTCATTTCTTATTTTTTCTCTTCGTGAAGCTGAGATTGTTCCAATCGTTCCAGCCTCCCACCCCTTCGGCACTAATCCCATTTCACTTTCCACAAACTCGCTAGGGAAAGCTCTCGCGGTTTGTTGGAGTTGGTGATAGGCTTCGGGCGCGGTGTGTTGAAGTGCGGTGATTTCTGCAAGGTTTTTTCCGCTAAGGCTTGCCATTGTGACAAGTTCGGCTTGCTCTGGGCTTGCTCCTGAGGCTAAGGCGTTGGCTTTGGTGTGTACGGGGGCGAAGTCGATAAACCAATGCTTGAAAATCGCCTGTGCGATTTGTTCTAGAGTTTGGTTGGTTTGGGTGTTGAGTTCTATTTTTTGATCAAAGGTAGATAAGTATTCTCCAATTTTTTCACGATCTTTTTGTAATTTAGGTATTTTAATTTTTATTGAATGGGCGTTATCTCTGTTTAGTCCTGGTACGGCACTATCAGAATTCATATTATTTAAATCTAGAGTTTTAAGAAGAAAATAGGTGAATTTTAATTCGGATAAACTTTCTTTAGTTATATAAAAGGCTGTATCAATTGCCCAAAATGGTATTTCTGATAGGTGAATAGCACCGACACTTCCTTTTCTACCTATAATTATGCCGTGAGATGTAACATTAGGTTCTTTATGATAACCAACAATACCATTTGAACCATATACAGGGTATATGCCATAAATTCTTTTAGTCTGTGGCAATCCTTTGTAGTGGTAC
>NZ_JTJP01000071.1:0-23807 GCF_001678575.1 Gallibacterium genomosp. 1 | reverse complement strand
AGCTTCTTTAATTCATTATTTCAAAATTATAAATAAAAATAATATTTTGACATCAAAGAAATACAAAATATCATATAAACAACAATTTCTTAAATTTTAAATAAAGTTTAAATTGACTTTACGCTTGCTTTTGATAATATGCGTCGATTTATTGCTTTTCGTTCTTACTTTTATGAGGATGGCTGTTCATACTTGTTGTTGGAATGAAAGGGAGCTTAGTTAATTCTATAAAGACGTATTGGGAGAAATTATGGGGCTTATCCTCGTTGAGAAAAAATCAGGCAAACGCATTGATTTATCAAAAGTTTTAAAAAATGGTAAATATACGGAATTGGCTGTGCCGGGTGAAGAGTACTATCTCATCGACCGCGCAACCGGCAAAACACCAGAAGATATTAAAGTTACTCGTTCCGGAAATGATCTTATTTTAAAAAGTGAAAAAGAGAATGTAGAAGTTATCATTGATGATTTCTGGGGTAAATGTGATGATGAGCAGCAATGTTTCGCAATTTTTGATGTTGGTGCATCGGAAGGCGTAGATGCCGGACAAGTTATCGTTACACAGGTAGGTAAAGAATTTTCTTCTTTCTCTGAAATTGAAGCGGGAATGACTGGAACTTTAGCGGAAGGTGATAGCTTCCGTCCGTGGCTTTACGGTCTTGCTGGATTAACTGTTCTCGGTTTGGGTGCAGCGGCCGCAGGTGGTTCGGGGGGGGTAGTTCAGCACATTCTGCTCCGTCAGATACCACGCCTCCGTCTCAACCAACAGATGTAGTTATTAAAAATGATGGTAAACAAATTACTGGTAAAGCCGAACCCGGTAGTAAAATTACTATTAAAGATGACCAGGGTAATGTGATTGCGAATGGAAAAGCTGATGAGCAAGGCAATTTTTCAATTGATCTTAACCCACCAAAAAATAACGGCGAAAAAGTAGAAGTTACTGCAACAGATAATGCCGGTAATACGTCAACCCCAACAGATGTAATCGCATCTGATAGCACTCCACCAAACAAGCCAAAAAATCTTGATGTGTCTGATGATGGTACACATGTCACCGGTACAGCAGAACCAGGTAGCACTGTAACCGTGAAAGATGAAAACGGTAAAGAAATCGGTACAGCAACAGCAGGTGATAATGGTAAATTTGATGTGACTATTAACCCACCAAAAACCAATGGTGAGGAATTAACAGTAGAAGCCAAAGACGAAGCCGGTAACCCTTCACAACCGAATACGGTTAAAGCAGACGACAGCACTCCACCAGCAAAACCAGAAAATCTTGGTGTGTCTGATGATGGGACACGTGTCACTGGTACGGCTGAACCGGGCAGCACCGTGACTGTAAAAGATGAGAAAGATAATGTAATCGGTACAGGAAAAGCCAATGAAGAGGATGGTAAATTTGATATTACATTGGATGAACCAAAAACAGCACTAGAAGAGCTTTCAGTAACAGCCACAGATAATGCTAATAATGAATCCAATTCTGAGAAAGTAACAGCTCCTTTAGTTGTTCCGAAGACTAAACCAGATTTTGACTATGCTGTGCCAGTTGCAGGAGTAGATAAATTATACAACGCAAAAGAAGTTGGAACAGACGGTACTATTACTGTTAAAGTGATTCCAAACGCAAATATTGGTGATAGCATTTCTATTACGCGTGATGGTAAAACGGAAGTCTTTAAAATTACTACTGATAACAAAAATGGTATTGAGGTAGAAGTAAAACCGGGTAGTGAGATTTCTGCTTTTATTATAGGAGCAAATGGAGTAGCAGGTGAGATTGCTAGTAAAACTTTGCAGAATGCAGATGTAGATGTGCCAAATGTGAAACCTATAATCACATTTGAAAGTACGGGTACAGATAACATTTACAATATTGAGGAAGTTGAACAAGACAAGCCAAATACTATTACTGCTACCGTAAAATTCCCAGATGCTCAAGTAGGTGATATTGTTGTCGTCAACGGTCAAGAAACTAGAATTACAACTGAAAACTTAAGATCAGGTGTAGAGGTTGAAGTTGAACCTAATACAGAAGTAAAAGCCTACATTAAAGATGATGCAGGCAATCAAGGTTTTATTAGCACAAGTATTGCTCCAAAAGCAGATTTAGAAAAACCGGATGCACCAATAAAAGTTGATGTGGCGAGTGATAATAGCCCGGCAGATAATGTATTAACACGTAATGAGATCAATAAAAACGGTGAAGTACCTGTTAGAGTTTACTTACCTCAAGGGCTTGAAGAGGGCGATAAACTTATCGTTACACCTTTAACAGAAGATAAAAAAGGTTCTCCGATTGAACATCCACTTACTAAAGCAGAGATAGATCAGGGCTATGCGATTGTTGATGCACCTACTGGTGTTGATGCCTTAGGGCGAGGCAAAGTTTCTTTCACTGCACAACTCATTGATAAAGCAGGAAACTCATCAACTGAAAAAGACTCAGATAATTATGATGTGAAACGTACTTTATTGGGTAAGCCTTCTGTCGAATATCTCGATGATAAAGATAATAATCAAGTTCTATTAGGTGAAGAATTAGTTGGTAATACTACTTCAGTTAAAATTAATCTTCCGTATATTGGTGAAGGCGATAAAGTTTCTATCACTATCAATGGTGAAGAATATGGTGTTGATGTAATTACTCAAAAAGTAACACACAATGATAAAACTTTTGAGTTTAAACCTGCTACAGATGATGATGGTTATACTGTTACTATTAATGATATATCTATAGCCGATGGTAGTATATCAGAGGTTGTAACAAATGTTGTGGTAACTGCGAATAATACTGAGTTAAAAGCTAATGGAACACTTTGTATCGATCGCTCTCAACCGGGTGGTAGAGATAACAATGGTGATGCTAAGGGTGATGATAAACCAAAACTTGAAATCCCTGAAGCAGTTAATCCAAGCCTAGAAAAAGACGGCAACATTAATGCCCAAGAGCTTTCTGATGGGGTTGTAGCGAAAGTAACCTTGCCTGAAGGAGTACAAGCTGGTGATGTTATTGTAATTAAAAACAATGGACAAAAGCTTTACACCTACACCATCCCTCAAGGCACAACCACAACAAAAGGTAGTGTGATTGAGTTCTCTATTCCTAAAGAGAAACTCCCAAGTGGTGCTTATGAATTAAGCGCTTCGGTGAAAGAACCAGACAGCTATGGCGATAAAGCACGTGAATCCGAAGATTCTGATACCGTTGCCTTTAAAATCGATAATTCTATCCCAGGCGATAGCAATGATGATGGTGTAGTCAATGGCTCTGATGAAAATAGCGGTCAACCGATTGTGACGGTGAAAGATTCCCATACAGACGATGGACAAGATAAACCAGTCGGTAATAAAGACTTAGAAAACGGTATTCAAGTCGAAGTGACTATACCAAAAGGCACAGAAGCGGGTGATGCTGTAGAAGTAACAGTTAAAACACCTAATGGTGAAGTTAAAAAGACCGCCAAAGTCGAAGAGGGTGATTTACCGGGAACAGGTGATGGCAAAGTAACTGTCACTGTGCCGACAGAACAATTACCAAAAGATGGTAATGGTAAAGTTCTTGACGGGGACTACAGCGTCACTGCCAAAGTTACCGATCCGGCAGGCAATAGCAGTCCAGATAGCGATGAAGTGACATTTGCTGTGGATACTACTGCACCGGGCGATGAAAACGGTGATGGTAAAGTAGATGCTGAGGATAAAAATGCTGGCAAACCAGTTATCGATATTCCAGAAGCGACAGATGCAGATGGCAATACCATCAATGCTGACGATCTTAAAGATGATGTTCAAGTGGAAGTCACTCTACCAGGTGGTGTGGCAGCAGGTGATGTCGTCACTTTAGAAGTGACAACACCGAATAGCAATGATCCGATTAAAGTGACCCAAACCTTGGAATCCGGGGATATCACTGCAGGAAAAGTCACTGTAGATATTCCTAAAGCGGATTTACCAAAAGATAGCGACGGTAAGGTAGATGGGGCTTACCAAGTCACCGCCACTGTTTCTGATAAAGCTGGGAACACTAGTCTGGTCAGTGATGCGAAAGGCTTTACTATCGATGCCACTGTCCCAGGTGACACCAATGGTGATGGCAAAGCAGATACCAATGATATCAACGGTAAACCAAGCGTCTCTATCCCTGAAGATACCGATGGTGGTGTTACTGCTACAGAATTTAATGATGGTGTTCAAGTTAAAGTGACTTTACCAGAGGGTACGCAAAAAGGCGATACCATCACCTTAACAGTGACACCAAAAGGCGGTGAAGCCTTTACCGTTATTTCTGATCCTATCAGCGATAATGATTTATCGGCTAAAACTGCAACTGTGACTATTCCTAAAAATCAATTCCCTGAAACACCAAAAGGGGATTACACTGTTTCAGCACAAATCAAAGATGCTGCTGGTAACCAAAGCCTTGCAAGTGTTGAAAAAACATTTACAGTCTTGGATACCGTGGTTCCAGGCGATACCAATGGCGATGGTGTAGCAGACAGTGAAGATGATAACGGTGGTAAACCAAATGTTTCGGTGGTGGATGCTCACACCAGTGACAATCAATACAAACCAGTCGGTAGCGATGACTTAAAAGACGGTGTTCAGGTTGAAGTCACCTTACCAGAAGGCACAGAAGTGGGTGATACCGTGACAGTGACAATGACAAAACCGGATGGTTCAACCGTTACTGCCACTGGTACAGTAGCAAAGGGTGATTTACCAGGAACAGGCGATGGCAAAGTGACTGTCACTGTACCTAACAAGCAATTCCCAACTGATGAGAAAGGCAAAATCACCGAGGGCGAGTACAAAGTGACCGCAACCGTGAAGGATGCGGATGGTAATACCAGCCAACCGAGTAATGAAGCAATATTTAAGGTTGATACCACTGTCCCAGGCGATAGCAATGGCGATGGTGTGGTAAATGAGCAAGATGCTAACGGTGGTAAACCTGTCGTGGCTATCCCAGAAGCGACAGATGCAGATGGTAATACCATCAATGCTGATGATCTTAAAGACGGTGTTCAAGTCAAAGTGACTTTACCAGCAGGAACACAACAGGGAGATCAAGTTTATCTTACTCTTACTCCAGAGGGTAAAGCTTCTATCGCTATTGAACCTCCATACGAAGTAAAAGCAGGGGATCTTAACGGAGAGCGTACAGTTGAAATCACCATTCCTAAAGATATATTGCCAAAAGATGCTGACAGCAAACAGACTCTTGATGGCAACTTTACGGTGACTGCACAAGTTAAAGATGCAGCTGGTAATACTAGCCAACCGAGTGATAAAGCGTCATTTACCGTGGATACCGTTGAAATCAGTGGTGAACCTGTAGTGACTATCCCAGAAATGGATAACAACAGTGTCAATGCGTCTGAGTTTGCAACTGCCCAAGGGGTAGATATTAAGGTGACTATCCCTGAAGGTACGCAAGCTGGGGATACTCTCACCGTGACTGTATCTGCTGATGGCAAAGCACCAATTACCATCACTAAAAATTTGACAGCGGAAGATTTGAATGCTACAGACGGATTAACTATCCATATTCCAGCAAGCAAAGAGAACGATCAAGCCAATAGCTTCCCTGTTAAAGCGGATGGTTCCTATGTCGTGGTGGCGAAAGTTAGCGATGGCACAACAACGGTTGAAAGCGAATCTACTTCATTGGTAATCGATACCACCGTCCCAGGCGATAGCAATGGCGATGGCTTTGCTAATGGTCAAGGGGATGATAATGATGGTAAACCAGTGATTACTATTCCTGAAGCTAAAGATGGTGTTAGCGCCTCTGAATTAGATAATGGTGTTCAAGTTAATGTGACCCTACCGAAAGGTACGCAAGCAGGGGATACTGTTACCTTGACTGTTACTCCAAAAGAGGGTAAATCATTTGAAGTAGCGCATACTGTTAACGCAAATGATGATTTGACCGGTACTGACCCTGTCACCATTACTATTCCTAAAGATAACTTGCCAAAAGATAGACAAAATAAAACCCTTGACGGTGAGTTTACCGTAACCGCCAAAGTCACTGATGCTGCCGGCAATAGCAGTGCAACCAGCGATGAAGCGAAATTTACTGTTGATGCTACTGTACCTGGTGACACTACCGGTGATGGCGTTGTGGATAATGATGGTAAACCAGTGGTCACTATCCTAGAAGCGACAGAAGCCGATAACCATATTGTCAACGCGAAAGACTTTAAAGATGGTGTTCAAGTTCAAGTGACCTTACCAAAAGGCACAGAAGCAGGCGATACTGTGACCTTGACTGTGACACCAAAAGAGGGTCAATCATTTGAAGTACCTTATACTGTTAAAGGTACAGACGATGTCACAGGTTCAGGATCCGTCACTGTCGATATCCCGACAACAAAATTCCCAAGCAATCCTGACGGTGACTATACCGTAACCGCCGTGGTGACTGATGCCGCTGGCAATAGCAGTGCGATGAGTGATGCAGCAAACTTCACCATTGATATTACCGCGCCAGGGGATACCAACCCTGCGGTACCAGGTGTAGAAGAAGCGCCAGAAGTCAGCATTCCAGAAGCTGACAACGGTGTGAACGACACCGAATGGAATGGTGGTGAAAATCAAGAAGGCGCAGGCATTCAAGTGAAAGTAACCTTACCAAATGGTACTCGAGCCGGTGATACTGTCACCTTGACCGTGACAAATGCAGACGGTACGACACCGGTATTTACAACTAAACCTTACGAAGTCCAAAAAAGCGATTTAACGAATGGTGCAACCATTACCATTCCAACTTCCAGCAAATTAACAGATGGAGATTATCACGTTACTGCGTTGGTCACCGATCAAGCCGGTAATGCAGGTAAAGCCAGTGATCCGGCTGACTTTACCCTTGATACTACAGCAACTGGTAAACCAACTATCGAAGGCTTTGTGAGTGATAACAACCCACAAGACAACATTATTACTCGTAATGAAGTGGCAGAAGATGATAGTGTCCAAGTCAAAGTGACATTACCGGATGATGTGAAAGCAGGCGATGTGCTTTATATCACTCCAATCACTACACCAAAAGAAAATGGGGTAGAGGGTCAACCTGTAGTGGGAGAACAGATTGCGCATACTATTTCTGATGCAGAAGCAAGCAGTAAATCGGCTATTGTTTCTGTGCCAACCGGTGTAGAAGCAGAAAAAGAAGGTGTATTATTCGTTGCGGCTAATATATTGGATAAAGCTGGAAATGATTCAAAAGTTTCTAATTTAGTGAAAATAAATGTAAACCGTGCTTTAGAGGGTAAACCAAATATTGTTTACACCTCAGATGCCGATCAAAATGGTGTCTTAATGGGGGATGAAATCGCTAATAATGTGGTTTCTGTTAAAGTCAATCTCCCAACAGTGAATGCAGGTGATACTGTTGCAATCACTATCAACGGCGATAACACTTACACTGTCGATTTAAGTGGTGATACCAAAGTCATCAAACACGGTGATAAAACATACGAATTAAAGGCAGAAGTAGCCGATGGCAAAACTGAATACACCACAACAATTAATGATGTAGAAGTCGATGCTAATGCAACTTCAATTACCTCTAGCATTGTGGTAACACCAACAAGTGGTGAGAAAACAGAAGCCTCACAAACCATCCAGATTGATCGTAATCAACCGGGGGGTACAACCGATGCCGATAGCGATAGTAAAGGTGATGGTAAACCAAGCATTACCATTCCTGAAGCTTCTAATCCAAGCTTAGATAAAGACGGCAAAATTAATGCCGCTGAGCTTTCCGATGCCGATGGCGTAGTGATCAATGTCACCGTACCAGCAGGTACAGAAGCTGGCGATATCATTGTAATTAAAAACAATGGTAGTGAAATTTATACCTTTACTATCCCAGCAGACACCACAATTGGTACTGATCCGATTGCCGTGACCGTGCCTAAAGATAAATTCACGGATGGCGAAACTTATAACATCACAGCTTCGGTGAAAGAGCCTTATAGCAAAGGCGCACGTGAATCCGAAGATTCGGATCAAGTCACATTTACTGTAGATACCACTGTCCCAGGTGATAGCGATGGTAACAATAAACCTGATAATGCTGGTAAACCAGTTGTGACTCTTCCAGACGGTGTAAAAGATGGTGTGAACGTCAAAGAGCTTTCAGACGGAATCAAAGTTCAAGTTACGCTACCAAAAGGTACACAAGAGGGTGATACCGTAATCTTGACCGTAAAAGCAGATGACGGTACAGAACAAGAGGTCACTTATACCGTTAAACATGGTGATGATGTTAATGGTACAACCCCAGTAGAAATTCCTATTACTAAAGATAATTTGCCAAAAGGTACAGATAACGCTGTAGATGGCAACTACACCGTCACTGCCAAAGTCACTGACCCTGCCGGTAATAGCAGTAAAGACAGCGATCCAGTTAACTTTAAAGTAGATACCACCGTTCCAGGTGATAGCAATGGCGATGGTGTTGCGGATGATGATGGTAAACCAGTGATTGAATCAATTCCAGAAGCTACTGAGGCGGATGGTTATAGCATCAATGCGACAGAATTTTCTGACGGTATTGAAGTACAAGTTCGCCTACCACAAGGTACGCAAGTAGGTGATACTGTTACCTTAACCCTTCAACCACAAATAGGGAAAGCTATTACCGTTGACTACAAAGTTCAAGCGAGTGATTTAAGTGGTAGCGATCTTATCGCAACCATCCCTGTGGAACGTGCGAAATTCCCAGAGCAACAAGCCGATGGCGAGTATACTGTTACTGCACAAGTCAAAGATCCAGCCGGTAACAATAGTCTAGAGAGTGAGAGCAAAACCTTTACTGTCGATACACAAGCGCCGACTGTAACAACACCAGTAGCCAAAAAAGACGGTAGTGTGGTGATTACACTTCCTAATGATGCGGATAAAGTAACTGTTACCGTACAACCTGAGGGTGAAACCAAGCCACGTGATATTATCTTAACTAAAGGTGATGATGGTAGTTGGACTTCTAGCGATCCTGCTGTAGTGCCTAATGTACCTAATGGTTCAACTACAACCACTATTCCAAATGATAAAGTAACAGATGGTTCAGAAGTAACTGTGTCTGCCCAAGACAAAGCTGGTAATAGTCATTCAGCACGTGTTCATGCGGTAGATGTAAATGATGCACCTGTATTGACTATTAAACCAGAGGATATAGTGAAAACAGGTTTTACTAAAGGTCAGGCAACAGCAGACAAACTAATTGCGACAGTAACAGCAACGGATCCAGATAAAGATGATACCGTAACTATTCAATTGTTAAACAACGATGATGGTTATTTTGTGCTTGATAGTGGAACAGGAGAAATTAGTTTAACTGAGAAAGGGGCTACTTTTGTTAATGCAGGCAATAACTTACCAAGTATTCAAGTTAAAGCAATTGATGATAAATATCTTGGTAGTGAAGAAAAAACAGTAGATATTGCTGATACTATAGATACAAGTAACACCTTAAAAATTACTTCAAATGATGGTGAATCTGTAACAGGTACTACTGATCCGCTTAGCACGGTGGAAATTCGTAATGCGAATAATGAAGTAGTTGGTCGTGGAGCAGCTGATAGCGATGGTAAGTTTACTATTACATTAACACACGAAGAGGTAGTGAGTTTAGGAACTGAAAAGGCTAACCAAGATATTCAAGCCGATCATAATGGTGATGGTGAGCCTGAAACTTATCATACAGATGAGGAAGGTAATTATCGTTATACTGTTGATTCGCCAATTAAAACTGGTGAAACGTTAACAGTAACATCTACTAATAGTTATGATAATCGTGCGACTGAGCAAAGTCCAACGCCGGATGAAATAGCACCTAGTGCACCGGTAATTGAGATTAATGAGCAAGGAACGGTTATTAGTGGAATTGCCGAGCCAGGTAGCACTATTGAGTTGCAGGTGACAAGTAAAGATGGTCAACCAGTTGCAATAGAGAAAAACGATCAACCGATCATTGCTAATGAAAAAGGTGAATTTACAATCGAATTAGAAGATCCATTAATCGGTAAAGAAACTATTACAGCAACGGCTAAGGATAAAGCTCATAATATTTCTCCATCATCAGATTCAATTACTGCACCTTATTTCAATAATCAGTTGAAGGATGTAGATATTAGCTTACGAAACGATACCGGCGTATCTGATAGAGACAACATTACCAATGATGGTGGCTTAAAACTTGTGGGTGATGATAATGCGATGATTACTAAAGTGGAATACAAAGATGCTGAGGGTAATTATCAAACTGTGCCTTATGTTGAGGGTGTTTATATTTTACCTGAAGGTGAATATACAGTGGAAACAATTCGCATCACTCAACAAGATAAAGAGGGTGCGATTAAATACAGCACTAATGCTGAAAAATTCGTTATTGATACCACAGCACCTGATGCCGCAACAGCAGTTAATGATCAGAATGGTAATGTTACCATTACCCTTCCACATAATGCACCTCAAGATGATTATGTAGAAGTAATGGTAGGTAATCAGAAAGTAACCTTAACCAGTGATGGTAATAATGGTTGGGAAAGTGACAATACTGAACTTGTACCAACACCGAGAGATAATGAAGTTACTATATCACATACTGTTGCACCATCAGGTACAGGCGTGTCGGTACAATCCTTTGATATTGCAGGTAATAAAGCGAAGAAATATAGCGATAATACCTTGATAGATCCCACTAAAATTACTGTGGCTTTGGAACATCCAGAGGTTAATAGTAACTTAATGAATGATACCGATACGACAATGGTGCTTAATACTGCTGAATTAGAGGCTAGCGGATCTCCATCAAATGTAACGGTAAAAATTTATTTACCAAATTCTGCTAAAGTAGGTGATTTTGTTGAGTTTCCTTTTGGCTCTTCAACTCTGCAAGCAGCGGTTAAGCAAACTGATATTGAGAATGGATATTTTGAGGTAAAAGCAGGCTTTCCAATAAATTTTGCATTGAGCCAAGGAGAGAATAAATATCCAGTGAAATTGTATCAGTCAGATAAAACCACGGTTAAGTCTGAATCTGAGCCGTTGTTGATTTATGTGGATAAGCTTACTCCGGATACGCCAGTAGTGACATCCGAAACGGGAGGCAAGGTTAGTATTACTCTACCGACTGGAGCACGCAGTAACTTTGATCCTTCCACAAGTATTGGAACTCAAGCTGAAGTAGGTGATTGGGTTATTATTACCGCAGGTGATCAAAGCGTTAAATTAACCAAAACTGCTACTAATGGTTGGGAAAAATCGACAGAAGCAGATTGGATTACGATTAATGGCAATACAGCAACCATTCCAACTAATATTGAGAAGTTCCCGTATGGTACAACAGTAACTGCACAAGCTTTTGATAAAGCAGGCAATCAATCTGAACAAGGTGTTGGACACGTTGTGAAAGATCCATTGAAATTTACTGATTTTAAAGTGAATAATCAGGATTTGGATACCACTACACCAAATATAGTAGATACTAATCAAAAGGCAATTTACTATACAGCAACAGTGAAAGGGCAAGAAGCCGAAGAAGCGATAATTCGAGTGCGCTTAATGAAGGGGGATCAACAAGTTGAGGTACATTATCTCGATATTTCGTCTGATTCCCAAACATATAAAGGGGCGTTTAATAATCTCAGCGCAGATTATGAGCAATACCAAGTCATTGCAGATATTGTGCATCAGGATAAGAACACAAGATTTAATGATGCTAATTTACCGGAAAGAAGTGTGGATGTTATTGTGGATAATGTTGTTCCACAGTTGGATCTCTCTAAGATTACATCATCTGTTTCAGATGGCCCTAACAACAAGCCAAATAGTGTAACGATAGTCGCAACCGATGGTTCTCACACTCTGAAAGATGGAAATACTAAGGTTTCAGGTGCAGCAGAAATGACGATGAAACTAGATTTCGGTAATGCACAGAGTGATAAACAACGCATTATTACAGATAAATTAGGTAATAAAGTTGTTGTGTATAATCCAAAATTAGACTGGATGATGCGTAAAGATGACGATGATGATACATCAAGCAATCCATATCATAATGATCATGCTCAAGGTTGGGGATTTGATACCAAAACTGCTGTAATGTATAACCAAGATAAAGCGTTATTTTATAAGTGGAATGGGGATAATGAAGCAGCTGATATTATTGTTTCAGGTATGTCACGAACTGATGAGTGGTGGGACTATTATAATCGTAGAGGATGGATTGGTGCAGAGAATTCAGGTAGTTCGGCAAGCTTAACTAATAAAACGATGACCCAATTTATTATGGATACATTAGGCGGTGGAAATGACTACATTTCTGCACCAGCAATTGCCGGTAATGTTGTGATTAGAACCAATGATGGTGATGATATGATTACGACAATGAACCTACAAGGTCGATATGATTATTATATCGGATTAGGGTATTCACGTCCTAATGTTGATGGTAGTAACCAAATCTATATGGGTGATGGTAATGATACTTTTGAAGTTACCGGCACGGCAAAAGACACAGAGGACCCAAATAAAGCAGGAGCTGTAAGAGATGAGATGAAATATGCTTCACTCTATGCAACGAATGCCAAAATAGATATGGGTGCTGGTAATGATAAAGTATCCATTAAATGGAATGTGTTCACCGGCTCGCAAAAAGAGTCAGGTAATTACTTTAACCTTGGCGAGGGTGATGACACAATGATTGTGGGTGGAAATGTTTTGGGGCAATTGCGTGAAAACTCTTATGAAGGCTCTACGATTATTAATTTAGGTTCAGGAAATGATACCTTATCCTTAGCAAAAATAGAGCGAGAGTCAAATTATGAGCGACCATTGGTGTTAATTACTTCTAAAGAGAGTGCAAATGTTACTATTGGAAATGTTAAAGAAGCTCAGTTGTCTATGATGATGGGTAATGGCGAAGATAAGGTAACAATTAGTAAAGATCTCATTCTTTCCGGTAAAACATCGGATTGGATTAGTCAGGTTTTCGCAAATAATGATCGCTTTGTGCAACAAGGTATAGAACGTTACAAAAATTTCTATGATCAAGCATTGAAAGATCAAATTAATTCAAGCTTAGAGCGTGCAATTGATTTGATAGCGACAGATAGCCAAGATAGAAGTGCGACAGGTGGTAGAGCCGTGGTTGGCGCAGATAGAGTTGCTACCTCAACCAGTGAAAGCATAACTGAAATTATTGATGTGTTAGATCTTGGTGATGGACAGAACACATTATCGGTAACAGGTAAAATGTCCGGTGTTAATTACTTTGGTGGCAAAGATGTGGATACCATTCAGTCAGGTGTCACTGAAAATAGCCGTTTCTGGTTAGGTTTGGGAGAGGATAGCGTTGAGCTTGCTCAAATGTCGAACTCTGCAATTTATGCCGGTGCTGGTGAAGATAAAATTACCGTGGGTGGTATAGCGAAACAAGAAGGACGCGGCAGTATTATTAGTGCAGAAGATGGTAATGACACCATTATTATTAATGCGTTACCAAAGAAATCAGTAGCGTTGGAAGCCGATAATTCTCGGATTTCTGGTGGTAAAGGCGATGATACTATTACGATCAAGGGAGATTTATTCGGTATGGATAACCAAATATTTGGCGACGCGGGTAATGATACTATTACAATTAGTGGCAATATTCGTGGGTATAATAATTTGATCGATGGTGGAGCAGGTGATGATACCATTACTCTCGATGGTGATATTCTGAAAGACCTAGGTGGAAAATTCGAAATACGAGGCGGTGAAGGTAACGATACGATTTCTGTAGGTAATATTGGTACAGAAAATAATGTGAGTATTTTTGCTGGAAATGGTAACGATATTGTTACTATTAAGAATGTTAAAGGTGATAATGATCATATTATTGATTTAGGAGAGGATAAAACGGATTACGACATTTTAAGCATAGAGGGTTCGCAGTCAGAGGGGTACAATAACCAATTTAGTATTGGAGGGAGACCTTCGGAGCATACTCAGATCTGGGGAGCAGAAGAAATTCGGTTTACAGGTACGGGTGTAACCGTGAAAATTGAAAGCGGTAATCTTGTTAATAATAACACCGGACTGCCTCCAGCTGGAAAAGATGAGTTGTTTATCCGTAATGATGGCGGAGATGCGACGAATAAAGTTGTGCTTTCAGGTTCAGGTTGGACGAAGAGTGAGACAGCAGTAGAACATAGTTTTAATGGTGTGTCTTATCGAAATGTTGATGTATATAAACATTCATCAAGTGAAGATATTTTATATATCCAACAAGGTGTGAAAGTAATTATTTAATTGCTTGTTATTTAATTAAAACCCTTTATGCCGAGAGGCATAAAGGGTTTGTTTTTGTATCAATGAAAGTAGTAGCTGTATTAGTGGAGACTTTGCTCTTTTAGTTTTCTGACCATTTCTTCAGTAAAGATATAATGAGTACCACAACATTCACATTGCATATCTAAAGTTGGTTTTTCTGCAAAAATTTCACTGATTTCTTCATCAGAAAGTAAAGCAATTGCTGCTCCAGAACGTTCTTGAGAGCAACCGCAGAAAAACTCTGTATGATGTGGTGGATAAATTTCAACAGTTTCTTCGTGATATAGACGATAAAGCAACTCTTCTGCGCTTAAACCAAATAATTCTTCATCTTTTACTGTTGCTGTTAATGTTGCTAAATGTTCAAAATCATCTGGTGAACCTTGTCCATCTGGCATAATTTGTAATAACATTCCGGCGGCAACGGCTTCGCCTTGATATTCACCGAAGCGGATAAATAATTGCGTTTGTAATTGTTCGGAACGGATGAAATAGTCTTCCAAGCATTCAGTAATGGTCGGTTTATCTAATGCAATAACACCTTGGTAACGTTCACCTTCTTCCGGAATAATGGAGATAACTAAAACGCCTTTACCTACCATCTCACTTAAGCTCATTTCATTACTAATGTCGCCCTGTAAGCGAGCTAATGCACGTAACTGTTGTTGATCGTTGCCGTTCACTAAAGCAAGTTTTAATGGGCCGTCCCCTTGAATTTGTACGGTAATATTGCCTTTAAATTTTAAGGTGGCGGTTAATAAGCTGGTGGCAACCAATAATTCGCCCAGTAAATTTTGCACCGGAGTCGGATAGTGGTGTGTGTTCAGTGTTTCAGTGAAAGTTTTGTTTAAACGTACCCATTCTCCGCGAACTGCACGGTTCTTGAAAAGAAATCGGTATAGTTTGTCATTATCTTGTTTATATAAATCTGTCATAAAGGTTACCTCAAAAATAATTTCACCCCTATATAGGGGTGAAATTATTGTTTACAAGCGTTTAATTGGATGAAATAGCTTGGTTATTTTTCGTCACTTGTTTAAGTACTAAAAAGCCGAGAATAGCGGAGAGTGATGAGGCGGCTAAAATGCCGATACGAGCTAAAATATTGAGCTGATGCGATTCTTGTTCAAATGCCAAGCCGGAAAGGAACATTGCCATTGTAAAGCCGATACCACACAATAGCGATACGGCAAAAATATGGCGGAAATTAATCCCTTCAGGCAGTTTGGTTAGTTTTAATTTGATTGAAAGGTAACTAATACCGAAAATACCGAGTGGTTTGCCGATAAATAAACCGAGTAATACGGCAAAGGGTAATGGAGAAATTAATGTTTGCCAATCAACACCTTGGAACGAGATGCCGGCATTGGCGAAAGCGAATAACGGCAAAATCATAAAAGTTACCCAAGGTTGCAGGCTGTGTTCCAGACGGTGTAATAGGTGATCACCATTTTTAGCTTGCAACGGAATGGAAAAACCGATAATCACGCCGGCAAGTGTGGCGTGAACACCCGATTTCAACACGCAAACCCAAAGGATAGTGCCAACAATACCATAAGGAATTAATGAACTCACTTTAGCACGATTGAGCAAAATTAGACTAATAATGGAAATGCTAGCACCAATTAAAGCAACTGTTCCTAAATCGTGGGAAAAAAAGAGGGCAATAACAATAATTGCACCAAGATCGTCAATAATTGCTAATGCTAATAGAAAGACTTTTAATGGTGTAGGAACATTTTTACCGACTAAAGCCATAATACCGAGCGCAAATGCAATATCGGTTGCCATTGGAATTGCCCACCCTTTTGTTAATTCGGGATGATTCAGCGTGGCAGTATAAAATAGCAGCGCAGGTACAATCATTCCACCTAAAGCAGCAATCGCCGGGAAAATGGCAGTTTTAATATTGGATAGTGAACCTGTTAATAACTCTTTTTTTACTTCCAAACCGATAGACAGAAAAAAGATTGCCATTAAGCCATCATTAATCCAAAGTAATAGCGGTTTATGTAATTGAAATTGACCGAATTGAAAAGCAACAGTAGTATTCAACAAGCCCTGATAGCAATCAGTCATAAACGGCAAGTTAGCACAAAAGATGGCGAGAAATGTTGCTATTAATAATAAAATACCGCCAGCAGGTTCACTCTGAAAAAAGTGTTGGATTCGTTGAGACAGTTTTTGCATTTACACTCCCTTTGAAAATAGAAAAATAAAAAGAAATTAAATCTTAAAGAAAAAGGTTTCTGCCCGTAGCTATTTCGAGCAGAAAGAGAATTATAAATTAATGCCATATTGTTGGCGATAAGCCAACATTTTCGGTAAAAACTCAGAATATTGTTCGGATTGTTGTAAATAGGTAAGCAAATGTTCAAGTGTAATAATAGAACTAACATGGCAGTGGTAATCTCGTTCTACTTCTTGAATAGCGGAAAGATCACTTTTGCCTTTTTCTTGTCTATCTAATGCTATCATTACGCCTGCTAATGTTGCTTGATTTGCTTCGATTAATTGCATTGATTCACGGATTGCAGTGCCGGCAGTGATAACATCGTCAATCAACAACACTTTTCCTTGCAACGGGCTACCGATTAAATTACCGCCTTCGCCGTGATCTTTTGCCTCTTTGCGATTAAAACAAACCGGTTTGTTTAAGCCGAATTGGTGATAAATTGCTGCTGCCGTTGCAGTAGCAATCGGAATGCCTTTATATGCTGGCCCAAAAATCACATCATAATCAAGCTGTTGCGCATAAATAGCCTGTGCATAAAATTCGCCGAGTTTAGCTAAATCTTCTCCGGTATTGAATAATCCAGCATTAAAAAAATAGGGGCTGATACGCCCAGATTTAAGGGTAAATTCGCCAAATCTTAGCACGTTACGGCTGAGAGCGAACTCAATGAATTGTTGTTGATACTGTTGCATATTTTTTCCTTAATGGCGTTATTCGGCTTGTAGTGCCGCTTTTTGTGCCTGATTGATTTGAGCAATTCCCTGTTTGGCTAAATCGAGTAGAGCCAATAATTCATCGTGGCTGAACGGTTCACCTTCGGCAGTTCCCTGTACTTCAATCATTCTGCCGTCATCGGTCATCACCACATTCATATCGGTTTCCGCATTGGAATCTTCCACATATTCAAGATCGCATAACTGTTGTTGATCAACAATACCGACTGACACCGCCGCAACCAGATTTTTGATTGGATTTTGGTTGATTAAACCTTTCTCCAATAAGGTTTGGATCGCATCGTGCAGTGCAACCGCTGAACCGCTGATTGCTGCGGTGCGTGTACCGCCGTCTGCCTGAATGACATCACAATCAAGAGTAATGGTGCGTTCTCCAAGTAGGGTGAGATCGACCATTGCACGGAGTGACCGACCGATTAGGCGTTGGATTTCCATAGTACGACCGCTTTGTTTGCCTTTTGTAGCTTCTCGTTGCGTTCTAATGTTGGTCGCTCGAGGTAACATTCCGTATTCGGCGGTAATCCAACCTTGGTTTTGCCCTTTTAGAAAACGAGGGACGGTTTCTTCAACGGTAGCGTTACAAAGCACTTTTGTGTCTCCGAATTCGATTAATACTGAACCTTCAGCGTGTTTGGTGTAATGACGAGTGATTTTGATAGGGCGCATTGCGTGATTATCACGATTATTCGGGCGCATAATAATTCTCCGATTATCTAAAAATAATTGGAGATTTTAGCATAATTTATAAGGACGTTGGGGTGGACATACTTGGATTTATGGGTGTTTGATCAAGATTTTCTTCTGCTTCTTCATTGTTTTCGTTCGCTTGAGATTGTTGTTGTAAGCGGTAGTAATTAATAATACTGTTATGATAACGGCGAATATTTTCAACGTATTGATAGGCCTCGTAACCACGGGCATAACCGAATTTCAATTTGCTATAATATTTTTTATCCGCCAATAATGGTAAATTGTTTTTCACATCTAGCCAGTTATTGGGATCACCGCCGAGAGATTCTGTTAAGCGACGTACATCTAGTAAATGCCCTAATCCTAAATTGTAGGCAACTAAGGCGAACCAAATTTTATCCTCTTCGGCAATGGTTTCCGGCATTTTTGTTAGTAATAGTTGTAAATATTCCGAGCCGGCTTTAATGCTTTGTTCAGGATTATTGCGATCTTCTATTCGCATTCGAGTTGCAGTTTCTTTAGTTAACATCATAATGCCACGAACGCCAGTTGGTGAGGTGGCATTGGCATCCCAATGCGATTCCTGATAAGCGATGGCTGCCAGTAATTTCCAATCAAGCGGATTAGCATAACGTTGAAACAGTTCCAAATAATTCGGCAATGTGTTTTCGATCGCTTGGATGTAAGTTCGGGCGTCAACATAATCAAAGCGGGAAAGATGACTAAAATATTTTTCCTCAATTCGTGAGATTAAACCTGATTCTTTTGCTTGATTCATAAAATCAAGTAGCGACGCCTGTAATTCATTGTAAGGATTATGTGGTAAATACCAGTTTACAGAGGTTTCTTCACTTAAATCGAAACCGACCGCAATGGTTGGTTTCACTTGCTGAATAGAAGCAATATCCATTGAACTGGCGATAGTGTAATCTGCTTTACCATCAGCTACGGCCAATAATGTTTCTTCAATAGATAGAGCATTGCTTGTTTGCCATTCTAATCGAGGATATTGCTGTTTTAGTTGCTGTAATTTTTCTTGTAGATTGCGGTCATTGGCAATGAGTAATTTGCCTTTTAATTGGTTAAGATCGTAAGGTCGAGTTGTATTTTTTCGATAAACAAGTTGCCAAGAAGAGGAATAATAGCTTGGCCCGATTTGAAAATATTCCGCTTTTTCTGGTTGATACATTAAATTTGCAGCGGCAAGATCAATTTCATTATTTTCTAAAGCATCAAATAGTTTTTCAGAAGAATCGAAAGTTTTAATATTGAGTTCAACATTTAAATAATCAGCAAAGGCTTTTGTTAATTCATATTCTAAACCGGCAGCACCGTTAGGACTGATGAAATATGAAAATGCATTATTAATGGTACCAACTACTAATTGTTCTCTTTTTTGTATGGAGGTAAATAAATTATCTTCTGAACGCATAATTTTTTGCCACGGAAAAACCATATCCATTGCCCAAAGCAATAGAAGTACAGCTAAAAAAATGCGTAAAGACAAACCTTTCAATGAAACCTCAAGCTTAAATTTGCAAAATGCGCATTGTATAAGATCTAATCGCTAAGTACAAATAAGAGTTTACGCAAACGTTTCCGTTTAAATGTAAGTTTAGGTATAATAAACAGCGATTTTTCATTTTCTAAATTTTAGGTGATATTGCTATGATGCTGATTTTCCGTGGGGCGGTAGCCCTTTCTGATTTCCGAGTTTCTCGCCTTTCCTCACAACTTGCTGAACAACAGATTTCACTTCAAAGTTGTCAAACATATTATCTCTATTTTGTTGAGGTATCTGAGAGATTATCGGCACAACAGATTGAACAACTAAACCGGTTATTTGAAGCAAATGCTGTAATGTCATTTCCGGCAGTGTCAGAAAAAGAGAATTTTTTGTGCGGACAGATTGTTATTCCTCGCTTCGGTACAATTTCACCTTGGTCGTCAAAAGCAACCGATATTATTCATAATTGTGGCTTAAGCATTGTGGTGCGTGCAGAACGTGGCATTTTATATGATTGCCGATTTGCTACACCATTAAATGATGCTCAACAAGTAGTTTTTGCGAAATTGATTCACGACAGAATGATGGAAGATGTCGTTTCTGATTTTTCTCAATTACCACAATTGTTTGCACAACAAGAGCCAAAACCGTTTAAAACTATTGATATATTAGGTGGTGGCAGAGCAGCATTAGAGCGAGCTAACGTGGAGTTGGGGTTAGCGTTGGCAAACGATGAAATGGATTATTTATTGGAACAGTTTGCATTATTAAAACGTAATCCGACAGATGTTGAACTTTATATGTTTGCACAGGCGAATTCTGAGCATTGTCGCCATAAAATTTTTAATGCAGATTGGACAATTGACGGTAAAGCACAACCGAAATCACTGTTTAAAATGATCAAAAATACTTACGAAAAAACACCGGATTATGTGTTCTCTGCATATAAAGATAATGCAGCGGTAATGGAAGGTTCGGTTGCAGGTCGTTTTTTCCCAGATCAGGACGGCACTTATCGTTACCATAATGAATCGATGCCCATTTTGATGAAAGTAGAAACACATAATCACCCTACAGCTATTTCTCCATTTCCAGGCGCAGCAACCGGTTCAGGCGGAGAAATACGCGATGAGGGGGCGACAGGGCGTGGTTCTAAACCAAAAGCTGGTTTAGTTGGTTTTTCCGTTTCCAATTTATGTATTCCAAATTATCAACAACCTTGGGAAGGGACTTTATCTAAACCCGATCGTATTGCTTCTGCACTGGATATTATGATTGATGGGCCACTTGGTGGAGCTGCATTTAATAATGAATTTGGTCGCCCGTCTTTATTAGGTTATTTCCGTACTTATGAACAAAAAGTGAATAGTTTTAACGGTGAAGAAGTGCGTGGTTACCATAAGCCGATTATGCTTGCCGGCGGTATGGGTAATATTCGTGAAGACCATATCCAAAAAGGCGAAATTCCGGTTGGCGCAAAATTAGTGGTGCTTGGTGGGCCGGCAATGAATATTGGCTTGGGCGGCGGTGCAGCTTCTTCGATGACATCAGGTAAATCAGCAGAGAATTTGGATTTTGCTTCTGTTCAACGTGATAATCCGGAAATGGAGCGCCGTTGTCAGGAAGTGATTGACCGTTGTTGGCAAATGGGAGCGGATAACCCGATTCTGTTTATTCACGATGTTGGGGCAGGCGGTTTATCTAATGCGATGCCGGAATTAGTGAATGATGGTGGCCGCGGAGGTCGTTTTGAATTACGTAAAATTTTAAGTGATGAGCGCAATATGAGTCCGTTGGAAATTTGGTGTAATGAATCGCAAGAACGTTATGTTTTAGCGGTCAGTGCAGAAAAATTGCCATTATTTGAACAGCTTTGCCAACGTGAACGTGCACCGTATGCTGTAATTGGCGAAGCGACAGAAGAAAAACAGCTAACATTACACGATAATTATTTTGCTAATCAGCCTATTGATTTACCTATGAATGTGTTGTTAGGTAAAGCACCAAAAATGCAACGTAATGAAGTATCTAAACGGGTTAATTCACACCCATTGCAAACCAACAAAATTGATTTAACCGAAGCGTTACATCGTGTATTGCGTTTACCTGTAGTGGCGGAGAAAACGTTTTTGATTACTATTGGAGATCGTTCAGTAACAGGAATGGTGGCTCGTGATCAAATGGTTGGTCCGTGGCAGATCCCAGTTGCTGACTATGGTATGACAACCAGTAGTTTCGACAGTTATCACGGTGAAGCAATGTCAATGGGTGAACGTGCGCCAGTGGCATTATTGGATTTTGCTGCATCTGCACGTCTTGCAGTAGCGGAAGCGATTACAAATTTAGCCGCAGTTAATATCGGTGATTTGAAACGAGTGAAACTTTCTGCGAACTGGATGGCGGCAGCAGATCATCCGGGTGAAGGTGCTGGTTTATATCAAGCGGTTAAAGCCATTGGGGAAGAGCTTTGTCCAGCATTAGGCTTAACCATTCCGGTCGGAAAAGACTCAATGTCAATGAAGACAACTTGGCAGGAAAACGGTGAGCAAAAAACGGTAACCGCACCACTATCATTGGTGATTAGTGCATTTTCTCGTGTGGAAGATGTGCGTAAAGCGGTTACTCCTCAATTAAGAACGGATAAAGGAGAAAGTGAGCTGATTTTTATTGATCTTGGTGAAGGTAAAAATCGTTTAGGTGCTACCGCTTTAGCACAAGTATATCAACAACTTGGCGATAAACCGGCTGATGTGGAAAATCCACAACGATTAAAAGCTTTCTTTGATGCAATGCAACAGTTGGTGCAACAGCAAAAATTATTAGCGTATCACGATCGTTCCGATGGTGGATTAATTGTGGCTTTAGCAGAAATGGCATTTGCTGGTAATTGTGGCGTTGATGTTAATCTTCAGCCATTAGGTCAAGATAATCTTGCTGTGTTGTTCAACGAAGAATTGGGTGCGGTATTGCAGATTCGTCAACAGGATCATCAAGAAGTATTTGATATTTTATCGAAATATCAATTGGATGACGTGGCAACTGTATTAGGTTCGGTCAATAATGAAAATGCTATTGTAGTGAGAAATGGCGAACAGGTAGTATTGCAGCAAGCTCGTTCCGAATTACGCCAAATTTGGGGAGAGCTAACCTGGCAAATGCAACGTCTACGTGATAATCCGGCGTGTGCGGATCAGGAATATCAAGCAAAAGCGGATGCCGATAATCCGGGCTTATCCGCCAAATTGAGTTACAACCCGGATGAGGATGTTGCTGCACCTTATATCGCTGTTGGAATAAGACCAAAAATTGCGATTTTACGTGAACAAGGTGTTAATAGCCACGTGGAAATGGCAGCAGCATTTGATCGTGCCGGTTTCCAAGCGATTGATGTTCATATGAGTGACTTGATTGAAGGTCGCCATAACTTGGTACAATTCAATGCTTTGGTCGCTTGTGGTGGTTTTTCTTACGGTGATGTGTTGGGTGCAGGCGGTGGATGGGCAAAATCTATTTTGTTCCATAATAATTTACGTGAACAGTTTGTCCGCTTCTTTGCGGATCAGAATAAAATTGCATTAGGTGTTTGTAACGGATGCCAAATGATTTCTCACCTTAAAGAGATTATCCCTGGCGCAGATTTGTGGCCGAAGTTTGTACGAAACCGCTCTGAACGATTTGAAGCGCGTGTAGGATTGGTCGAAATTAAAGAGAATAATTCATTATGGTTTTCAGGAATGGCAGGATCACATATGCCGATTGCAGTTTCTCACGGTGAAGGGCGTGCCGAATTTGTTTCAGATGAACAGATCAGTGCATTGCAACAACAAGGACAAGTGATTGCACAATATGTGGATAATTATTTGAATCCAACGGAACAGTATCCTGCAAATCCGAACGGTTCACCACTTGGAATTACAGCTATAAGCAATGTTGATGGACGTATTGCAATTATGATGCCGCATCCAGAACGAGTATTCCGTTCTGTAACAAACTCTTGGTATCCGGATGATTGGAGTGAGGATGGTGCTTGGATGCGTTTATTCCGCAATGCAAGAGTGGCACTAAAATAGCCGTAAAGTCTGTATTTCAATCGTTTCGCTGAAAAAATCAGCGAACGATTAAAAAAATCAAAAATAGGGTTGCAAGGCATAAAAAAATCCCTATAATGCCGCCTCACGCAACAAGAGAGGATAAACACTGGCTCAAAAGCCAGGAATATCCCAGAAAGTGAAAAAAAGCTTGAAAAAAATCTTGTTGACAATAAAGGTCAAGAAACGTAGTATAGACGACCTTGTCGCAATAATGC
>NZ_JTJP01000070.1:0-6338 GCF_001678575.1 Gallibacterium genomosp. 1 | reverse complement strand
CTACTATGCCTATTTTTCTTGTTATCCGCTGTAAAATAAAGTGATTCAATCACACATAAATCACACACAAAACTAATAAAACACTTCTTCTCCTTCCGGACGAGTTTTAAATCGGCGGTGAAGCCACATATAAAGCGACGGATCTTTTTTTATTTCTCGCTCAATTGCTTGATTCACTCGAGTAACAATAGCAACATCATCTTCGCAATCGCTAAGATCAATCGGAGCAGAAATAGAAATAGTGTAACCAGAGCCATCTTTATTGCGTAATGGTGTAAAAGGGATAACTAAACTTTGCGGAACACTGCGTTTTAAAAATGCAGTACCAGTGGTAGTCGCAGCATTTTTTACTGCAAAAAACGGCACAAATACTGCACTTTTTCGTCCATAATCGTGATCCGGTGCATACCAAATAGTTTCCCCTTGACGCAATGCTCTAATCATCCCACGTAAATTATGGCGATCGAGCATCGATTTATTGGAGCGTATACGCCCTTTTGTTTGTAGCCAATCAAACAGCGGATTGTCGTTCGGACGATAAACACCGATACCTTGATGATAAAGCCCGAGTATTCTTGCGCCTAATTCTAGCGTCAGAAAATGAATACCAACCAAAATAATACCGCTATCTGCTTTAGTCAAGTAATCCAGCCCTTCAATTTTAGACCATTTTTTAATCCTGTTATCTGACCAAAACCACGCCATTCCAGTTTCAATAATAGCCATTCCAACGGCTTGAATATTCTGTTTTAACAGTTCTTGTCGTTGTAATTCACTCATTTCAGGAAAGCAAAGTTCTAGATTACGACGAGCTATCTCTAAACGACGTTTACCGAATTTAAATTTGCTGAATAATTTACCCAAACCGTGTCCTATTTTCACTAAACAAGGGTACGGCAAGAATAAAATCAGACGAAACAAGATAATTCCAAGCCAAAGAATCCAATATTTAGGTAGGAAAAAAGAAAATTGAAATTGTGGTAACTGTTGATTTTTCATTGATTACTGCAAACTAAATAATTCAAATATTAACTATTTTAACGGAAAGTACCGGAAATAGCATTATTCAAGACGGAGCTGTGGTAAAATCGCCAGCAAAATTTGTTTATGGAGAAAACTATGGTTCAATATTCCACTCAATTTAATCACGCTAAAGTCTTAGTCCTTGGCGATGTGATGTTAGACCGTTATTGGTTTGGTGCAACTAATCGTATTTCCCCTGAAGCACCTGTTCCTGTGGTAAAAGTACAACAAAACGAGGAACGTGCTGGCGGTGCAGCTAATGTTGCGATGAATATCGCCAGTTTAAATGTGCCGATTAAATTGTTGGGAATGACTGGTCAGGACGAAGCAACACAGGCATTAGTGAAACTGTTGACAGATCAGAAAATTGATTGTGATTTTGTGCGTTTAAATTCTCATCCGACCATTACCAAATTACGAATCCTTTCTCGCCATCAACAGTTGTTGCGCCTTGATTTTGAAGAGAACTTTCACGATATTCAATCTAATGAGTTACTTTCTCGTTTGCAACATTATATTGCAGAATATGGTGCATTAATTCTATCTGATTACGGTAAAGGTACCTTATCACAAGTACAACAAATGATTCAAATTGCACGCCAAGCTAATGTGCCTGTGTTAATTGATCCAAAAGGTACAGATTTTGAGCGTTATCGTGGTGCAACTTTATTAACGCCTAATATGTCAGAATTTGAAGCGGTAGTCGGCGCTTGTCACAGTGAACAGGAAATTGTTGATAAAGGATTAGCATTGATCAAACAATTGGATTTGACAGCATTGTTAGTTACTCGCTCTGAAAAAGGAATGACCTTAATTCGTCCAGAGCAAGAGGCATTTCATCTACCAACGCAAGCACAGGAAGTATTTGATGTAACTGGTGCTGGAGATACCGTGATCAGTATTCTTGGTACAGCAATTGCTGATGGTCGCAGCTTGGAAGAGGCTTGTTATTTAGCCAATGTTGCCGCCGGTATTGTGGTCGGCAAATTGGGTACTTCCACTGTTTCTACCGTAGAATTGGAAAATGCAATTCATCGCCGCAGCGAAAACGGCTTTGGTATTATGAGCGAACAGGAGTTGAAACAGGCAGTAGCGAAAGCCAAAGCACGTGGTGAAAAAATTGTGATGACCAACGGTTGTTTCGATATTTTACATCCGGGACACGTTTCCTATTTAGCCAATGCGCGTAAATTGGGCGATCGTTTGATCGTTGCAGTCAATTCAGATGCCTCAGTAAAACGCTTAAAAGGCGAACAACGCCCAATTAATAATCTTGAAACTAGAATGGCGGTACTCGCTGGTTTAGCATCAGTTGATTGGTTAGTAGCGTTTGAAGAAGAAACCCCACAACACTTAATCGGCGAAATTTTGCCTGATTTATTAGTTAAAGGTGGTGATTACAAACCGGAAGAGATCGCTGGTAGTAAAGAGGTTTGGGCAAACGGTGGGGATGTCAAAGTACTTAACTTTGAAAATGGTTACTCAACCAGCAATATGATTAAAAAAATTCAGTCGCTTAAATAAGGATTATACGAAGTTATGAAATTTATCTCTTTTAATATTAATGGATTACGCGCCAGACCCCATCAATTACATCAGCTAATTGAGCAATATCAACCGGATGTTTTAGGGCTACAAGAGATTAAAGTTGCTGATGAAGCCTTTCCACACGAGATTGTTGCTGATTTGGGCTACCACGTTTTTTATCACGGGCAAAAAAGCCATTATGGCGTTGCATTATTGACAAAACAGCAGCCGTTAGCGGTACGCAAAGGTTTCCCTACTGATACCGAAGATGCGCAACGCCGTATTATTATGGCTGATTTAACAACGCCTTTTGGTCAACTAACAGTAATTAACGGCTATTTTCCACAAGGTGAAAATCGTAGCCACGAAACCAAATTTCCAGCAAAAGAGAAATTCTATCGTGATTTACGACACTATTTAGTCAATGAACACAATGCAGAAAATCCTGTTTTAGTGATGGGGGATATGAATATCAGCCCGACCGATTTGGATATCGGAATCGGTGAAGAAAATCGCAAACGTTGGTTACGCACAGGGAAATGCTCTTTTTTGCCTGAAGAGCGAGAATGGTTGCAAAACTTATATCAATATGGTTTGGTTGATACTTTCCGAGCTTTACATCCACAAGTAAATGACCAATTCTCTTGGTTTGATTATCGCTCTAAAGGCTTTGATGATAATCGAGGCTTGCGTATTGATTTAATTTTAGCTAATCAAACTTTGGCACAGCGCTGTATCTCTGCCGGCATCGCTAAAGATATTCGTGCAATGGAAAAGCCATCCGATCACGCACCGATTTGGGCGGAATTTAAATAACTTCTTATAATTTTGCTATTCCTTAAAATGCATTGGAATAGCAAAATTTTTCGACTTTTCTATTTAATCAAAGGAAATCCAATGTCTACTGTTTTAAATCAACTCGTTGAATTGCTTAAACTTGGAAAAGAAAGGTTGATCCGTTTCAATCCTTAAAAAATAAAAAACGTGCATAAATCACTTTATGCACGTTTCAATAGCGTTAATCCGTTAACGGTTATAACTGTTCAGGAAGTTCATCCTCAATGACACAGTTTTCCGCTTCATAAACCTCTTTATCATAGCTTAATAACGGTTCAACTTTCCAGATATTCTCAGCATAATCAATGATCGAACGATCAGAGGAAAAATACCCCATATTAGCGGTATTAATCAATGCAGATTTTGCCCACGCCTGCGGTTGTTTGTAATGTTGATCCACTTGTTTTTGAATCTCAACATAAGCACGAAAATCTGCCATCACTTGATAATAATCACTAAACAAATTCAGTTCATTTTGGTAACGCATCGGATCTTGCGGTGAGAAGTGTCCAGAAGTAATTTGCTGAATAACCGTATTTAATTCTGGTTCACGTTCAAAAAATTCAAAAGGAGAATAGCCTTTCGCCCGTAATGCTTCAACCTGCTCAACCGTATTACCAAAAATAAAGATATTTTCTTGACCCACCATATTGAGAATTTCAACATTAGCGCCGTCTAATGTTCCCACAGTTAATGCGCCATTCAATGCAAATTTCATATTACTTGTGCCAGAAGCCTCGGTTCCCGCCAAAGAAATTTGTTCAGAAACATCCGCAGCCGGAATAATGATTTGTGCAAGGCTAACACCGTAATTCGGAATAAAGACTACTTTAATTAAATCTTTAATACGGCCATCATTATTAATCACTTCTGCTACATCATTAATCAAGTTAATAATTTTCTTCGCTGTGTGATAAGCACTTGCAGCTTTACCGGCAAAGATAAAAACACGTGGTGTCCAGTCTGCATCCGGATTTTTCAAAATCTGGTTATAGCGATAGATAATGTGAAGTACATTCAATAATTGACGTTTATATTCGTGAATACGTTTTACCTGCACATCAAATAATGCGTTCGGATTCACTTCAATACCAAGATGATATTTGATGTACTCCGCTAAACGTTGTTTATTGCTGAATTTAACGCGTTGGAAATCAGATAAAAATGTTTCATCATCAACAAATTGGTTTAATTGACTTAATTCATCCAACTCTTTACGCCAATTTTTACCAATCTTACTATCAATCAATTTCGCCAACTCAGGGTTAGCAATCGCAATCCAACGACGAGGCGTTACGCCATTTGTTACATTGGTAAAGCGTTCAGGATAAATTTTCGCAAAATCAGCAAAAATAGATTTTACCATTAAATCAGAGTGGATTTTGGCAACGCCATTAATCTTATAGGAACCAATCACTGCCAACCACGCCATTCTCACACGACGTCCGTTATCTTCGTCAATAATAGAAACACGACGAATGAAGTCTTCACCGTAACCTTGAGCTCGCAAATCATTCAAGAAATTTTCATTAATTTCAAGGATAAGTTGTAAATGACGAGGTAAAATTGAGCTTAACATTTCAATTGGCCAAGTTTCCAAAGCCTCACTCATCAATGTATGATTAGTATAAGAAAAAATCTTACAGCACATTTCCCACGCTTTTTTCCACTCATAACTGTGCTCATCAATTAACAGACGCATTAATTCAGGAATTGCCAATACTGGATGGGTATCATTTAGGTGAATTACTACTTTTTCTGCCAAATTATCCAAACTATCAAAAATATCTAAATGACGACGTAAAATATCTTGTACAGAAGCAGACGTTAAGAAATGTTCTTGTCTTAAGCGTAATTCACGACCCGCTGTAGTGGAGTCATCAGGATATAGTACACGTGATACATTTTCAGAAAAGTTTTGTTTTTCCATTGCTGCGAAATAATCACCACGATTAAAATCATTTAGGCTAAACGCATCACTGGATTGTGCCGACCACAAACGCAATGTGTTGGCAACATCGTTGTCATACCCCGGAACTAATTGATCATAACCAAGGGCCACCACTTCATCGGAAGGTTTCCAAATACATTTATTGTTTTCGTAATAAATTTGCCCACCAAAACGGATAGGAATTTTTTTACTTGGACGATTAAATTCCCACGCAATATTTTGTGCCAACCAACCATCCGGCTTTTCCACTTGACGACCATTTTCAATTTCCTGTTTAAACATTCCATAATCATACCGAATACCATAGCCGGTAGCAGGAATACGCAATGTCGCCAAACTATCCAAGAAACAAGCGGCTAAACGTCCTAAACCGCCATTACCTAAACCAGGATCTTCTTCCTGATTCAAGATATCTTCTAAATCCAAACCTAATTCTTTAAAGGCTTGTTTCATCGCTTCGTACACATCTTCTGCAATCATTGCATTGCTAAATGCACGCCCCATTAAAAATTCCATTGAAAGATAGTAAACACGGCGTGATTTCTCGTGTTTAATAGCACGACGAGTATGTAAACGAGATTGTGCGCTTAAGTCTCGAACAGTATAAAGTGCAGCATTCAACCAGTTTGTCAATTTTGCTTCAGAAGGCTCACAACAGAGGTTATAAATTAATTTTGAAACGATAGTTGCTTTAAGAGATTCAACATCTCTTGCTGGTGCATGATAAGAAAATTTTATTGTGTTTGATGACATTTTTTATCTCCGATACGCAAATTTTTGCGGCGGCTATCCTATGTCATTTTGTCGATTTTTTCAATGATTTATGTTCATTCTTTACACTAAAACCGTTTAAAAAAGCACTTACTCTGATAATCACTGCAAAAAACCTAAATCACTTAAATTTGAAATAATGAATCTATCACAAAAAATCATTGTTATTTTGAATATCTTTTCTGTTTTTGATCAAAGTTATCATTAATTTATAAAGGGTATTTTGCAT
>NZ_JTJP01000069.1:0-15102 GCF_001678575.1 Gallibacterium genomosp. 1 | reverse complement strand
ATCATTGAAAGACGAGGTTGCGTTTAAATGGCTTTCCAAGGTGCTGAGTTTTTCGTTCGTTACAATCGCGACTAAAGACACAAATGCCACTGCTACAATACCGAAATAGTTCACGAATTTATCCAATACATCAAGCATCGGCAAGCCTGTGGTTGTACCGAATAAAATCACAGAAACCAACATCATAGGCAGACCTACGATAACTGTAACTTTTGTGCGACGAATGCGTAATTTGTCTTGTACCGCAGAAATAATCACTTCGATCACCGAAATAAAAGAAGTTAATGCCGCAAAGGTGAGGGAAGCGAAGAATAATACCCCTAGCACTTCGCCGAATGGGGCTTTATTGATGATGGTTGGGAATGCGAAGAACGCCAAACCAATTCCGCCTTTGGCAACTTCACTCACTTATTGCCCTGAGGCAGTTGCCATAAAGCCAAGTGCAGCGAATACGCCAATGCCTGCGAGCAATTCAAAACTACTGTTCGCAAAGCCAACGACTAAGCCATTGCCCGTTAAATCGGAGTCTTTTTTCAGGTAAGACGCATAGGTGATCATAATGCCGAAACAAATGGAGAGGGAGAAGAAAATCTGCCCATATGCGGCAATCCACACACTCGGGTCAGATAATTTCGACCAGTTCGGCGTAAATAACGCATCTAAGCCTTTTGCTGCCCCTGGTAAGAATAAGGACGACACCACTAACACCACAAACATCACCAATAGCACCGGCATTAAAATCGTGGAGGCTTTGGCAATCCCTTTTTGTACGCCAAGGGCAAGCACGCCAAGTGCTACTAGCCACACGGCGATTAACGGCCCAACTACCATTCCCACAAATTCAAAGCTGACCCCTTGAGCAATATCGCCCATTTTTAAGAAATCGTGTAAGAAAAAGTCGATAGGCTTATCGCCCCAAGCGGCATTGAAAGAAAAATAGGTGTAGCTCGCTGCCCAGCCAAGCACCACCGCATAGTAAATCCCGATGATTACATTCACCATCACTTGCCACCAGCCGAAGGTTTCGAAATGGCGGTTAAAACGGCGATAAGACAGCGGCGCACCGCCACGATGACGATGTCCGATAGCATAGTCTAAAAATAATAAAGGAATCCCCGCCGTTAAAAGGGCGACAAGATAAGGAATAATGAAAGCACCACCACCGTTCTCATAAGTGGTATAAGGAAAACGCCAAATGTTTCCTAATCCCACAGCTGAACCGATGGCGGCAAAAATAAAGGCACGGCTACCCGAAAAGGTTTCGCGTTTCGCTGACTGTGTCATATTACCACCTATAAACGTTAAAGAAATGTGAATATTAAGCAAATATAGCGGAATATGAGTTTTAGTCAATAGTTAAAAATACTATAAGCAGTCCTTTTTTTCTATATTTTGGCAGTTTTTATAGTTTTAAATTTTGCAAAGATTTTTATTTTTAGATTAATATTCTAAAAATGAGTTCCTCATAAGTAATCGTGCTAAAAAGCCTATCTTCTCCCCACATAAAAAACTAGCTTAAAAAAATGCAAAAAATTTTGTAAAAAATGGCCGCACTTTTGATTTTTACTTCAAAAGTGAGCCGATAAAAATGTAAATTAATGATGATTTGTTCATAAAAAATCTGCACCTTAATTGCTGGTTTTTACGTCCAAGTTTAGGGTGCAGATTAAAGCATAATGTATTTTTTTACTATTAAATATATTTATGAAATTTCAGGGCTAACCCAGTCAAATAGTTTTTTACTTCTAGGGCAAGTCATAAGATTTTCTAGTTCTTTCACACAATGCTGATAGTGTGGCGTTTTTCTATGCTCATTTAGAGCTTCTTCACTCGCGTAAACTTCATAAGCATAAAAACGTGTTTTGATTTCAGGGTCGCGTAAAACATCGAAACGAATATTCCCTTTTTCAGCACTTGTGCAAGCCTGATGATGTTTAAAAAGGGTTAAGAATTCTTCTTCTTTTCCTTCTTTCACATTAATTTCAACTAACATTGTAAGCATAATTGCTCCTTAATGAATTTGTGGTTAACTATTTTTTTCGTGAAGATAGAGTTGATAAGCTTTTTCCGAATTTTCACCGCCATGAACAACGGCATTCACGGCTTTTAACATCGCAATAGGTGAATCTGATTGGAAAATATTTCTTCCCATATCTACCCCTAAAGCGCCTTGATCTATAGCTTGATAGCACATTTCTAATGCATCGCGTTCTGGGAGCTTTTTCCCGCCAGCAATAACAATGGGAACAGGGCATCCAGCTGTAACACGCTCAAAGCCTTTATCAACATAATAGGTTTTGATTATATTTGCGCCCATTTCTGCAGCAATACGCGTAGAAAGTGAAAAATAGCGTTGATCTCTAGCCATATCTTTACCAACACCAGTTACAGCCATAATTGGCATTCCATAGCGATAACCTTGATCAACCAATTTGATAATATTTTTAATTGATTGATGTTCGTATTCTGAGCCAATATAAACTTGCGCCGCCATAGCCGATACGTTTAGTCTTAATGCATCTTCAATATCAACTGCAACGGCTTCATTCGATAATTCAGTTAGAATTGAATTTGCTCCTGATGCACGTAATGCAATAGGCTTATTAGTATCTGGAGGAACAACGCTACGTAAGATCCCTCTTGTACACATTAAAACATCAGTATATTCAAATAATGGTGCAATATTGAGATCTATGCGCTCTAATCCTGTTGTTGGGCCTTGAAAATAACCGTGATCAAAAGCTAACATAATTGTTTTACCTGTTTTAGGATTAAATATGTTAGCCAGTCTAGATTGCATTCCCCAGTCTAAAGCCGCACATCCTTTTAAATAAAATGCCTTATGTGTTTGGGGCTTATCTAATCCGAAGTCTTTTCCATCTTTGATATCATCTAAATCTGCCATTTTATTCTCCTATCTGATTTTAAAAATTATAGTTGTCAATATTATCTTTGGTAAAAACAACACGTTCAGGAAGGAGTACAATTCCATTTCCTTTCGCTTCATATTGATAACCTTGAACACTATTTGGTGATACCTCAACTTCACCAATATCAGGAACTTTAACTTTATCTCCTACGTTTAGTGTTCGGCCTTTTAAAAGTTCATTTGTTACAGCAATAGAAATTTCACCCTGTTTTACTACATCCCATAGACCAAATTGTTTTACTGTGCCGCGTTTTACATAAGGTCGCATGACATTTGGTGTACTAAAACCAACAATCGTAATTTTGTCATTTTTTAAGTTTTCTGCAGCTTGGGCGGCAGCAGGTAAGGCATTTGCATCAGGCGCAATAATAATATCTAAGTCTGGATAGGCCTTGATAATACCTTCTGCTGTTTGCAAAGATTTAATTGCATCATTGTAACCAAACTGAGTTGTTACAATTTCCCACTCTGGATGTTCTTTACTGATTTTCGCTTTAGCAGCGTTCACCCATTGGTTTTGATCTGTTACTGTTGGACTAGAATAGAAAAAGGCAACTTTAGCTTTAGGTTTAGTGACTTGATTAGCGGCCATTTCAACTAGCATTGAACCAAGTTGTTCAGGTGTGCCTTGGTTGATATAGTAGCTTCGACATTCAGGTTTTACATCAGAGTCCCACGTAAGAATTTTTACACCTCTTTTCATTGCACGTTGTAATGTAGAACAAAGTCCTTCAGGGGAAACCGCAGAAACGACAATTGCGTTATAGCCTTGATTCACAAAGTTATTAATTAATTGTACTTGGTTTGAAACGCTTGGTTCTGTTGGGCCATCGTAGGTAACATTTACACCCAGTTTTTTACCCATTTCAGTCGCACCTTGGCCGCCACTTGTAAAAAAGCCAACTCCAACGAGTTTAGGAATGAATGCGATTCTATCGGCAGCTTGTACAAAAGTTGCGGTTAAACCTAACATAATAGCAAGTGCGGTTGTTTTTAATTGCATTTTCATAGTGAGTCTCCTATTTTATAGTTGAACATTAATGAGATACTGCATAAATAAAAGTTAAAGATTAATTATAAAAGTCCTCCTTTATTTATTTTTGTTTTAAATAAAAAACATTCTTCTTAAGCCAATTCATAATAAAACTTCGATATATGCTGAATGATTTTCCAATTAGTACGATAATTAATAATGCTCCTGATAAAGCACTAGAAATTTCATTAGAGACACCAACCATTTGTAAACCCTGTTGTAGATAGCCAATTAATAGCGCAGCAATGGCTGTGCCAAGAACAGAACCCGCTCCACCATAGATATTTGCACCGCCTAATACAACAGCTGTAAGGACAGGCATTAATAATGAACTACCTAAGTCAGAACGAGCTGATCCAAAATAGGATACTAGTAATATTCCAACAAATGCTGCAACGGCACCTAATAAACCGTAAATAATAAATAAGGTTTGTTTGATAGGTACGGCATTATAAATAGAAGTGCGTTCATTTTGGCCAATTAAAAATATACTTCTGCCAATGACTGTTTTATGCATTAATAACCAGAATATTATAGCTATAATAATGAAGTAAATAATTGAAGTTGGAATGTTGAAAATACTTTGATTAGCGAAGTTTAATAAACTATCTGGAAAACCACCGATACCTTCATAACCAGTAGCGCCAGCAAATCCAGATAGTAATAAAGCTCCACCACCGTAAAGATACATTGTTCCTAGTGTAATGACGAGAGGATTAACTTTGGTGTACAAAATAAGACTTGCATTAAATAACCCACATAAAATTCCAATGATAAAAGTAAGAAAAATAGCAATGCTTAGAGGATAACCTAATTGAAATAAGACACCTAAAGATATAGCACAAAGACCGACAGTAGAACCAAAAGAAATATCCATACCACCACTAACAATAATCAGTGTCAGTGGTAATGCCAACATTCCAATATAAATAAAATCACTTGTGCTATATAACAAAATATTGATATCTAGCATTCTAGGGTTAAATAAACCAAATCCAATTATTTCTAAAATAACAAGAAAGAATAATGTTATTTCCCAGCTATATTTCTTTATCTGTAACATAATTTCTCCTTAATTTATTTAGTGTTAAGGAATCTGGAGTAACGTTGTAGTTTTAAGTTTTCACTAATCATTACTCTTATTCTTCCATCAAAAATTAATACACATAGTAAAACGAGTCCTGCAATAAAATTATTCCAATAAGCAGGAACTTTAAGTAAAACCAAGATCGTATCAATTTGTATCAGGAAGTAAGCGCCTAATACGGCACCGAGAATATTTCCTGCTCCACCAAGCAAACTAATTCCACCTAATACACAAGCAGCAATAGCTTTCATTTCTAAACCACTGCCAGTTGAGTTCGGAACAAAACCAATTTGTGAAGTGAATACTATTCCAGCGATGGCCGCCATTAATCCATTAATTGTAAATGCAAGGATTCGAATCTGATTTGTTTTCACACCAAGTTGTAATGCACCTTGTAGATTATCGCCTACGGCATAGAAATTGCGTCCATTTTGAGTACGAGTAAGAATGAAGTAAGAAATTAAAATAAGTATTAGTGTCATCCATCCAATGGGAGAGATAGATAACAAGTTAGGGGATGCAAGTAATTTTAAATCTTGTGGTAATCCTTCGATCCATTTACCACCAGTAATTAATAGCATTATTCCTTTGTACAAACCTAATGTACCTAGTGTAGCAACAATAGCAGGTATCTTTAATAAAGTAACAAGTATTCCATTAAATATTCCCGCTGCGATTCCACATAATAAAGTCATAAAAAATGCAGTAACCAGATTAAATTCAGCGTTAAGAAGACTACCCATAATTACAGCACATAGCCCCATTATTGAACCGATGGAAACATCAATGTTACGCGTTAAAATAACGAACGTTGTACCTAGTGCTAATAGGATAACAATGAGAGATGAATTAAAAATCATTGTTATTGTTTGCAAATGAAATCCATTACCTTCAAATCCAAGTAATAGAAAAAGAAATAAAATAGCAATTAGAATGGTTATTTCTCTATTGTTTTGAATGAATTTCCACATAATTTGGTGTCTCCTTTGAAATTTATCCGCCAAATGCAAATTGCATAATCTTATCGCTATTTATTTGATCACCTTGCAAACTACAGTTAATTTCTCCATCATGCATAACAAGAACACGATCAGACATTTTCTCGATTTCTTCTAGGTCAGAAGAAATGAAAAGCACGGCAACATTTTGTTTAGCGACTGATTTGATAAGTTGATAGATATCAGCTCTTGCACCGACATCAACACCGCGAGTAGGTTCATCAACGATCAGTAAACGTGGATTGGCTTCTAAACATTTAGCAATTAAGACTTTTTGCTGATTTCCACCAGATAGGGTGCGAATAGGTTGTTGTGGCATTGCATATTTTATACCCATCGCTCTTTTATAACGTTCTAAAGTAGCATTTTCTCTATTTTCATCTAGCCAGAATCCTTGATTGTAATAAGTGAGCGCACAGACATTCCAAGTAAGTGCCGCATCTAAATATAATCCTGAAGATTGCCGGTCTTCGGGAAGATAAACAATACCTTTTTGTAAACGCTGTTTTAATGAGAGAGAAGTAATATTTTCATTTTTAAATAAAATTTCACCGCACTTTGCTTTTCTTAAACCATATAAGGTTTCTGCAAGTTCTGTTCTACCAGCTCCTACAACACCAGCTAATCCAAGTATTTCACCAGGATAAAGATCAAAGGTGATATTTTTAAAACCTTCACCAGTTAAATGATTTACTTCAAGGATAGGAGAGTTAGTATCTTTAGTACGTAGATGACCAGGTAATTCTAACCAAAGTTTTTGTGTTTCATTAAGCTGAGCATTTTTCAAGCTGGGCTTAATTGCATTGATAATTTTTTCTTGAGTTAGGTCATTGGTTTTCCCTGTTAAAGCGATATATCCATCTCGCATAATACTAATGCGATGAGAGATCTGACATACTTCATTTAATTTATGGGAAATAAAAATGATACCTACACCTTTATCTAATAATGAATTAATTTTATTAAATAGATTTTCAGTTTCAGCAGGTGTTAAAGAAGCTGTGGGCTCATCAAGAATAAGCAAACTTGCGTTACGCATTAGTCCGCGCATAATTTCCACAAGTTGTTGATCTGCAACTTCTAAAGATCCTGCTTGCATATCAAGAGACAAATGAGAGTTTAGCTCTTTCAGCAATTCATTTAGTTTTTCTTCATTTTCTTTATGACGGGGTAAACTAAAAAGGATATTTTCTTTTACGGTTAAATTTGGAAAGAGCAGAGGTTCTTGTGGAACAAGATAGATTCCAAGACGATGTGCTTTCTGTGGGGAAAGTCTAGTCTGAATTTCACCACCAATTTTTATTGTGCCCCTATCAGCAGATTGGATACCAGCGATAATTTTCATTAATGTTGATTTTCCAGCGCCATTCCCACCTAATAGTGAGTGAATTTCACCAGCATATACAGAAAAATCTATATCTTTAAGAACTTCTACGCCTGAAAAGGATTTGCTGATATTATGTACATCTAATAAACATTTTTTCATTGAAGATTCATTATGCATAAGATGTTACCTTTAATGATTGAACAAATGTGAAATCCGAAATTCAATTTATCATAATGTTAGTTCCAAACATAAAATAAATCTGTGATCAAGATCTCATATTCAGATTATTTACCCTATAAATGGAAGTTTTTATCTGAAAGGTGATCTGTATCACAGTATTTGAAAAAATTGAAAATGAACAATTGATATTTTTATTATTCATATGAATAATATTTGTGAGTAGAAAATGAATGAAAAAAGACAAGAAATGAACGCATTATCTCATTCAATGACAGAAGAAGAGCTTTTAGCTCGTATTGCTTGGTTTTATTACCACGATAATTTAACACAAGGTGAAATTGGAGAAAGACTAGGATTGCCTAGGCTAAAAGTTTCTCGGCTGTTAGAGAGAGGGCGTCAGCATGGAATTATTAAAGTTCAGATTAACTCTCGGTTTACGGGGTGCTTAGAATTAGAACAGGCCTTACAGCAACGTTTTGATTTGAAATATATTCGAATTTTACCAGAGCTAGAACAACATGATCTGAATGAGCGCTTAGGAATTGGGGCTGCGCAATTATTAATGTCCTTACTCAAGCCTAATCAACTTTTATCCATTGGGTTTGGGGAAACCATTATGCAGACTATTAAATATAGCAATGATTTTATTACTCAGAATCAAATTAAACTGATTACCTTATCTGGTGGGGTTGGTCCCTATATGAAAGGTATTGGCCAATTGGATGGCTCTTGTTCTGTGAGTATTATCCCAGCGCCGTTAAGGGCTTCATCAATAGAAGCGGCTAAATTATTTAAAAAAGAAGCTTGTGTTAGGGATATTATGCTTGCAGCTTGTAGTGCTGATGTCGCAATCGTTGGTATTGGAGCAACGCGGCAGCGAGGACAAGCAACATTATTGCGTTCAGGTTATATAACAGAAGAAAAGCAGCAAACAATTAGAGCAAAAGGTGCTGTAGGAGATATTCTTGGTTATTTTATGCAAAAAGATGGCACATTACAGCCTGATATGCCATTGCATGAAGAGTTAATCAGTGTTTCTTTAGATAACTTGCAAAAAATTCCTAATGTAATTGGTATTGCAGGTGGAGAAAATAAGGTCGAAGCTATCCTAAGTGCATTATATGGGAAGCATATCAATTCATTGGTAACAGAAGAAAAAACGGCTCGTATGATCCTTGCACACCTTGTCTAGATGTTATAAGTGCGGTTGATTTTTTAGCGTTTTTTCAAGATTATTCAGGAGGGAACATGGAAAAGAAATCAGCCTATTTAATGGCATTAGATGCAGGAACAGGGAGTATTAGAGCGGTTATTTTTGATTTAGAAGGAAATCAAATTGGTGCAGCACAATACGAATGGAGTCATTTAAGCGATCCAAATATCCCAGGATCAATGGAGTTTGATTTAGAACATAATTGGGATTTAGCTTGTAAAAGTATTTCGACAGTATTAGATAAAACGAAAATAAGTCCCGATCAGATTTTAGCAATTTCGACCTGTTCAATGCGTGAAGGTATTGTCTTATACGATGAAAAACAGCAACCAATTTGGGCTTGTGGTAATGTTGATGCTAGAGCAACCCAAGAGGTGAATGAATTAAAAGAGCTTTATAATCATACATTTGAAGAAACACTTTATCATATTTCAGGCCAAACTTTGGCATTAAGTGCTGTACCAAGATTATTATGGCTCGCCCATCACCGTAGTGATATTTATCGAAAAACCAAAGCGATAACCATGATTAGCGATTGGCTCGGATTTATGCTAAGTGGGCAGCTTGCGGTAGAACCTTCTAATGCGGGAACTACGGGGATGTTGGATTTGCATACTCGCCAATGGTCTCCAATGCTGTTAGATATGGCGGGATTAAACTCTACTATTTTGCCTCCAGTTAAGGAAACAGGTGAAGTCTTAGGGCAGGTTACAAAGCAAGCAGCGGAAATAACAGGATTGAAAGAGGGAACACCAGTCATTGTAGGTGGCGGAGATGTTCAGCTGGGGTGTTTAGGGTTAGGTATTACAGAGCCTTCACAGGCGGCGATTATTGGGGGGACTTTTTGGCAACAAGTGGTAAATCTGCCAGCCCCACAGACAGATCCTGAAATGAATATTCGTATAAATCCTTATGTCATTTCTCCCTTAGTTCAAGCTGAATCTATTAGTTTTTTCACTGGATTAACGATGCGTTGGTTTAGAGATGTTTTTTGTGAAGAAGAAAAACATTTAGCTGAAAAACTTGGCGTTGATGCTTATAGCTTACTCGAACAAATGGCCGAAAAGGTACCAGCTGGAGCAAATGATGTTATACCTATTTTTTCTGATGCGATGCATTTTAAATCTTGGTATCACGCAGCACCATCATTTATTAATCTTTCGATTGATCCAGAAAAATGCAATAAACCTGTTTTATTTAGAGCATTAGAAGAAAACGCAGCAGTAGTCTCTTCTTATAATTTAGATCAGGTAGAAAAATTTTCTAAAGTTAAACTAAAAGAAATTGTTTTTGCTGGTGGCGGAGCTAAAGGAAAATTATGGAGTCAAATCCTTGCTGATGTTACAGGACTGATTGTAAATATTCCTGTAGTAAAAGAGGCAACTGCATTAGGTTGTGCGATTGCAGCAGGTGTTGGCGTTGGGGTTTATTCTTCTTTGGCCGAAGCAGGAAAAAAACTTGTCAGATTTGAACGAAAACATATACCAAACCCTAAAAATTATGAGCTTTATCAGCAACACAAACAACAATGGGCTGAAGTTTATCAGAAACAATTACAGCTTGTAGATGAAGGATTAACCACATCACTGTGGAAAGCACCAGGTGTAAAATAATCATTCAACTCATAAAAACAAACCTAGCCCATCAAGCTAGGTTTTTTATCGGATTAAATCGGATTAAAGTTCATCAAGCAAAGGTGCTACACCAGGCATTACACCGCGCCATAAATAAAAGGCGTGGGCGGCTTGGCCGACGAGCATTCCGAAGCCATCGCTGTAATGTTGTGCGCCTTGTTGTTTGGCGAGGGCAATAAATGGCGTGTCTGTGCCTTTGCTGTATTGCATATCGTACACCGCGCCAGCTTGTTGCAAAATGTTGGGGGCAATCGCCACGGTTTTTCCTTGTAAGCCGAGCGAAGTGGCATTGATGATGAGATCAAATTTTTGTACGGGAATGTCGGCAAGGGTGCAGCCTTGAATATTGCCGTAGGCGCTGAATTTTTCTGCCAATTCTGTGGCTTTGGCTAAGGTGCGGTTGGCCACAAGAATAGTTTGCTCCGCCTGCAATAAGGGAAATAACACGCCTTTGGTTGCACCACCTGCACCTAAAATTAGCACAGATTGTTGTGGTTTGAGCCAGCCTAAACGCTGTAAATCGCTCACCAGCCCCGCGCCGTCCGTGTTATCCGCATAAAGCGTGCCATCGGGGCATTTTTTTAGCGTATTACAAGCACCTGCCAGCAAACAACGTTCGCTGTGTTTATCGGCAAGCCTAAAGGCGCGCTCTTTAAATGGCGCAGTGATGTTGCAGCCTTTCGCCCCTTCAGCAAAAAAGGCAAGCAGTTGCTGTTCAAATTGTTGCTCATCACCAAGCATTGCTACATAGTCCAAATCTTGCTGCGTTTGCTCAACAAAAATACGGTGAATTTGTGGCGATTTACTTTGCGCAATGGGATTGCCCCACACGGCGTAGAGATCTTTGCCTTTGTTATTGATAGCCTTATTCATAAAAATCCTTATTAACCTTGACGAAAAAGTTGTTGGGTAAACAGATCGCGTATTTCCGAAGGGTTTTGCGCCGTGCCGATAACCATTTCTAACACAGGAAAGTGATCGCCAAATTGTGCTTTCACTTCCGCTGCCGTGCGACAAGGTGGCAAGCCGGTTAAATTAGCGCTGGTGGAGGTGAGCGCAAAGCCTGCCTGTTCGCAAAGCAGTTTTACCGCAGGGTGATCGCTGATGTGCACGGCAATAGTGGAAAATTGCCCCGTGAGAAATTTCGGCGTATCGGCTTTTGCTGGCACAACCCAAGTGGTCGGGCGATCATAATGGGCGTTTAAGCGCTGCCAGTGCTGTTCGGAAAGTTGGTGTTCATCAATAAAAGGCCGCAGAAAATCCAAATTTGGCGCAATTAAAATCAAGCCTTTTTGCACAGGGCGCTGTTTTAAAACTAATAATTTTTGCACCGCACTTTCACTCAATGGATTACAACCCAAGCCAAACACCGCCTCGGTGGGATAGGCGATAACTTCATTTTGTTTTAATTGCTCAACCAGTTGAGCCACATTCTGTTGGTTATTCATTGTCTGTTTCAAATTGATGACGGCACGCTTTGTTGGCACACAACCAAGTGCGATGCAAAGTGCGGTCGGTTTTTTCTTCTTTTTTTAGCGTACTAATAGGGTAAGCACATTGCGGACAAGGCACGGCATAAGGCTGGCTGGCAAGGGTAAATTTGCATTTTGGAAATTGATCACAGCCATAAAACACCTTGCCTTGGCGTCCGCGTCGTGGCACAAGATGACCTTTGCCACAAGCAGGGCAAGGCAAATGCGCTTGCTCAGGTTCAAGTTGTTCGTGAACGATATAATCACAGTGCGGATAATCGCTGCACCCGATGAACATACCAAATTGCCCTTGTTTTAATTGCAAAAAATGACCGCACTTTGGACAATGTTGATCTAAGTCTTTCAATACTTTGCTTTCGTGAGCGGGCTGTAATGGCTTGATAAAATCGCATTGCGGATAGGCGCTGCAGCCTAAAAATAGGCCTTTTTTGCCCTTTTTAATTTGTAGCAACGCGCCACATTGTGGGCAATGTTCTTCGTGCTTGGTGGCTTGGAATAGGCTTTTACTCATTGCATTGCTCACTTGAACTTAATAAATCAACCCCAACTTGACGCAGCAATTCCGCCGTTTCAAACACGGGCAAGCCCATCACACTGCTGGAACTGCCTTCAATATGAGAAATAAAGATTCCGCCCATACCTTGAATGCCATAAGCGCCCGCTTTATCCATTGGTTCGCCGGTGCGGATATACGCGGAAATTTCTTGTTCTGTCAAAGGCTTAAAGGTAACTTGGCTGGTTTGCACAAGGCTATGTTTTTGATCGGGCAAGCTGACACACACGGCGGTTAGCACTTGGTGCGTTCTGCCGGAAAGCAAGCGTAGCATTTGCGCGGCTTGATCGTGGTGCAAGGCATTTACGCCTATAAATTTATGAAATCCCTATGGGAACTCATCACCAATCTGCAAGAGTTGGATTCCAACGCCATTATGCTTTCCGTGCTAAATTTGATTGATGTGGTGATGATCTCCAATTTATTAGTAATGGTGATTGTGGGCGGTTACGAGATTTTCGTATCCAAGCTGCATACCGAGGGCCACCCAGATGAACCTGAATGGCTGAGCCACGTTAATGCTTCCGTGTTGAAAGTGAAACTTTCTATGTCGATCATCAGTATTTCGTCTATCCATATGCTACAAACTTTCGTCAATGCAGCAAATATGCCAGAAAAAACGATGATGTGGCAATTATTGCTTCATTTAGGCTTTTTGATTTCCGCTATCGCAATGGCTTATACGGATAAAATCTTGTATAGCACTAGCCATAAAAATCATTAATTTTTCCACCGCTCTTTATAAAAGAGCGGTTTTACTATCCGCGTTGCATTTTCTTTAATTGATATAAATAAGAAAGCGCCTGCTTCGGACTCATTTCATCAGGATCAAGATTTTCAATCATCTGCCATAGCGCATCTTTATGTTCGTTTTCTTCCATTAACAACAGTTCACCTTGCTCCTGTTGTTGTATTGCATTTAACTGATTGTTTTGTTGGGAGAATTTTTCTAACTGCGCTAGTTTTTGTTTGGCGAGTTTAATCACCGATTGTGGAACGCCAGCCAGTGCAGCCACCGCCAAGCCATAACTTTTACTTGCCGCGCCTTCTTGCACCGCGTGCATAAAGGCGATAGTGTCGTTATGCTCCATCGCGTCTAAATGCACGTTGGCAATGCCTTTTAACTGCTCAGGCAAGACGGTCAGCTCAAAATAATGCGTAGCAAATAAGGTAAGCGATCGTACTTTTTGCGCAAGCCATTCTGCACAAGCCCAAACAAGGGAAAGCTCGTCATAGGTGGACGTGCCGCGCCCAATTTCATCAATAAGCACTAAGCTGTTTGCGGTGGCTTGATGCAAAATATTCGCCATTTCCGTCATTTCTACCATAAAGGTTGAACGACCTGAAGCCAGATCATCTGATGCGCCAATACGCGTGAAAATGCGATCGATCGGGCCGATCATAGCACTCTCTGCTGGTACAAAAGATCCTATATAAGCCATTAGCGTGATCAATGCAGTTTGACGCATATAGGTGCTTTTTCCCCCATATTTGGGCCAGTTATGATCAATAAATGGCGATCAGCGCTCAGTTTCACTGGGTTAGCAATAAACGGATTCTTAGACACCTGTTCCACCATAGGGTGGCGGCCATTTTGAATATCTACGCCAATTTCATCGCTAAAGATTGGCGCAACATAGTTCAGGGTTTCAGCCCGTTCCGCCAAGTTGGTTAGCACATCTAATTCTGCCAAAGCAAGGCTTGCCAGCTGTAATGCGCCTAAGTGCGGTAATAATTCATCGAAAATTTCTTCATAAAGCTGTTTTTCCAGCGCAAGCGCCGCGCCTTTGGCTTTCAGCACTTTATCTTCATAGGTTTTTAATTCAGGAATAATGTAACGTTCCGCATTTTTAGGGTTTGGCGGCACACATAATGAATAGGCGCTTTGTGTGTTTGCCCTTGCGGGATCTGGATATAATAGCCGTGTACTGCATTAAAGCCGATTTTCAGGCTATCAATGCCCGTGGTTTCTCTCTCGTTGCTCTAGCTCTTCCAAATAACGGGTTGCGCCGTCCGAAAGAGAGCGCCATTCATCAAGCTCTGCGTTAAAGCCTTCTGCAATCACGCCACCATCACGAATCAACAAAGGCGGATTTTCAATAATCGCACGTTCTAATAGATCTAACTGTGCTGAAAAATCGGCAATTTGTTGAGAAAATGCAGCAAATTGCGGGCAATGTTGTTGATTAAGATAATGTTGAATCGCAGGAATTTGTGCGAGCGCGGTGCGTAAACGGGTGAGATCCCGTGGACGCGCTGAACGCAATGCCACGCGCGCTAAAATCCGTTCCATATCCCCCACTTGTTGCAAGTGCGGTTGAAATTCTGCCACTAAATCCTGTTGCAAAATTTGACTGATGGTTTGTTGGCGTAAGGTTAATTTTTCACGATTGCGAATTGGTTGATGAATCCAACGCTTCAGCAAACGGCTTCTCATTGGAGTAACGCATTTATCCAACACGGAAGCAAGGGTATGTGTGCCACCCGCGAGATTTTGGGTGAGTTCTAAATTCCGTCTTGTGGCGGCATCTAATTGAATATTCTCATTATTTTGTACCAAACTGATGCTTTGAATATGGGGCAACGCGGTGCGCTGAGTTTCCTTGGCATATTGTAACAAACAGCCCGCAGCGCAAAGTGATCTGCACCCCAAAA
>NZ_JTJP01000068.1:0-7234 GCF_001678575.1 Gallibacterium genomosp. 1 | reverse complement strand
GGGGTCAGATCAAATTTGAATAGGTGCTTCTTTTAAATCATTACAGAAAATAAAAGATAATAAATCATCTGCTTTCGAGATTTTGATCATTTCTGTCGAATGCGTTGCCATTATAATAATCTTATGATAGCTATCTTCATTAGGAATGCCTGCTACGCGAGAGATTTCCTTTAACAAAAAAGCCTGTAATTGTGGGTGCAAAGAAACTTCAGGCTCATCAATAAGTAAAACGCCAACTTCATCGTCATACAGAGCAGATAAAATGCCCACTAAATGCAATAAACCAGATGCTTCACGTCCTGATGAATAATAGGTATTTTCTTTCCCTAATCTAGCAAATGAAATCTTTAGATTACCTGCATCCCAATCAATAGAAATATTTCTTTTAAAAAGCTTTTGCAAGCGCTCTTTAACTTTAATGAGGATATCAGAACGAGCTGCTAATGTATGTAAATCACCGTTAATTGTCTCTATTCGATGCCGATATTTAGAATATTCTTTATCACCATGACTGGCATTATCAATATGATCATGGTGCCAATACTGATTATAATTAGATCTATACTGTTCCATAGGACCTAAACGTCCTGAAGAAATAAAACGTACTTTTTTGTTTGTATAATTTGAAAAGCTATTTTTTAACCCTTTTAATAAATGGGTCTTGCCTGAACCATTTGGACCAATAATAAAAGTTAGTGGAGATCTTAACTCAATCTCTCTAGAAAAATCACCTTCATGACTATTGATATTAGCTACAATAGGTACTGGAAAGTTCATTATTTAATCCTCTCAATTAAAAATGTTATATCCATACAACGGCACATTCATCACCCAATCTTGCTCCCGATAGTCTGCCATTGATAATCGAATGGCTTGTTCTGGGTGAAATTGTTCCACATAGACTTTTAAACTTTTCGCTTTTAAATTTTCTTCGGCTTTCACTTCAATCGGGATTACCGCCTGCTTGCGTTGCAATACAAAATCCACTTCTGCGGTGCCTTTTTCTGTCGCCCAATAAAAGATAGGGTTTTCTTGGCTAGAAATCAGTTGTTGCAACACATATTGTTCCGTTAAAGCTCCTTTAAATTCGGTAAAAATGCGGTTGCCTTCTAATAAAGTCGTGGCATCTAAGTGGCTTTGAGCCGCCAGCAAACCCACATCTAAGGCAAATAATTTAAAAGCATTATCCTGATAAGCAGACAAAGGCAAATTCGGTTTTTTAATGCGTGGAACGCAATGCACCAAACCGCTGTCTTTCAACCATTGCAAGGCGATTTCATAGTCTTTACTTCTCGCCCTTTTTTGCATTTGTGAATAGATAAATTTTTTATTTTCTTTCGCCAATTGTTCAGGAATGGCTGCCCAAATGGATCGCACTTTTTTCACGGTTGAACCATCGGCAATATGTTTAGAAAAATCTTGTTCATATGCCATTAACAAGTTGCGTTGCACCTGACGCACTTCATCTAAATTTTGCGTGTCGATAAAAACCTTAACCGCTTCAGGCATTCCCCCGATAAAATAATATTGACGAAGCAAGTCAATGTAGCGAGATTTCATTGCCGTAATCAACGTCCAATCTTGCATTTCAAGCAGTTGTACCAAATCTTTTTTGCCTAATGCAGTGAGAAATTCCCGAAAAGTCATCGGATAAAGCGGCAAAAAATCCACCTTGCCCACAGGAAAAGAAACTTGATGATGCAGCGAAACACCCAGCAATGAACCTGCGGCGATCATATAAAAGTGCGGTGCGTTTTCATAAAAATATTTGAGTGATGACAAAGCCTGTGGCACTTCTTGCACTTCATCAAAAATAATCAGCGTATTATCCGCTTGAATATCCACGCCGCTTTCAATTTTCAATCCTAAAATCAAACGGTCAATATCATAATCGCCTGAAAATAAGGTTTTCATTCGTGGATTGTTATCAAAATTGATGTAGGCAACTTGCTCAAATGCTTGTTCGCCAAAATGCTTCATCGCCCACGTTTTCCCAACCTGCCTTGCTCCTTGAATAATCAAAGGTTTACGATTTGACTTAGCCTTCCATTGTTTGAGCTTCTCTAAAATATCCCGTTGCATTCTTGACCTCTTTGCTGAAATTTAAAGCTATTTTAGGCTTGCGATACATTTTTATCAATGAAAAATCGTTATAATAATACATTTTTTCAAATGAAAAAACATAGCTTAGCCACATTTTTCCAAACGAAAGTTTACTATGCCGTCTGAAACATTCAAAGTGCGGTGCATTTTCTAAAATTTCTGATTATTGAATTTTATTCAATACCTTATTCACTTTTCCCTACCTAATCAACACAATCTTTCCGACCTATAATGTTTTCAACTTAATTTAATCGGAGAAAAATAATGATTTCGTTAGTAGCTGCGTCTGTTGGCGTGTTGGTAGGAATGGGGATTGCGTTGCAGACAGGGATTAATTCAGTGCTGCGTAAAAATGTCGTGTCGCCGTTATTGTCGTCTTTTATCGCTTTTAGCGTAGGATCTATTTTGTTAATTTTGCTCATTTTTGTGCAAAACGAACCGCTTGCGGTTTCAACTGAAATATTGATCCAATCTCCTTGGTGGATTTGGTTAGGCGGTTTATTAGCGATGTTTGGGTTGACGGTCAATATTTTGATTTTCCCACGTTTGGGCAGTGTGCAAACGGCGATTATGCCAATTTTAGGGCAAGTTATCACAGGCACGTTGATTGACACTTTTGGCTGGCTCTCGGCACCTCAATATGATTTTACCCTTTTACGCTTACTGGGCTTAGTGGCGGTGATGGCTGGAATTGCTGTGGCGATTGTGTTGCCCTCTCTCAAACAACGCAGCCTGAAAAAACGTGCAGAAAGTTCATTGTTAGCTTGGCAACTTCTCGGTATTAGTGGCGGAGTAGCATCAGGCATTACGCCAGCAGTCAATGCCGCCCTACGCCAAACCTTACATTCCACCAGCCTTGCTGTCTTCGTACCTTTTGCCATCGGTACGCTGCTATTGGCTTTAGTAATTTGTTGCAAAGAACCGACCGCTTGGCGACATCTCAAAAATGCGCTGAAACAACCGCAACCTTGGTGGCAATGGTTCGGTGGTTTGCTCGGGGCAATTTATATCGGCGGTATTGTGCTAATCGTGCCACAAATCGGCACAGGCGGTGCGATTGTGACTTCATTGTTTGGCTTGTTAGTTGGCAGCCTGCTTATTGATCAATTCGGCTTGCTTGGTGCAACCAAAAAACCGATTAATGCCTTACAAATCATAGGCTTACTAGTATTGTTGGCTGGTGTGGTTATTATTCAAATAAGTAAATAAGGAAAGTAAAATGCAAAAAATAAATAAAATTTTAGTGGTTGGCGCTACAGGCAGCATTGGGCAATATGTCGTAACTGAAGCATTAAATAAAGGTTACCAAGTTCGTGCATTAGTACGTACCCCAAACAAAACTCGATTTGATAAGAGAGTTGACGTTTTTGTCGGTGATTTAACCCGATCTGATACGTTAAAAGGTATTTCAGACGGTATTATTTTTACGCAAGGCAATTATGCCGACCCAGAAAACGTGGATTATCAAGGCATTAAGCGAATTATCCAAAGTTTGAAAGCACCGACAAAATTGGTTTTGATGAGTACAATTAAACCAAATTGAACAGTTAATGCCCTACCATAGTCATATTTCGCCATTGGTAGTTACTGATACGCTGAATAAAATGCTCCAGCAAGCCGAACAAGGAGACATGATTTTTTACGAGATTTACAGCGAAGCGGAAAAATATCAAGATCCAAGCAAACAGCATACGGGGATTTTTGTGTTTAAAGGCAAAGCGAATGCCCCCTTTGCGATGATTGCCGCTGGAGGTGGTTTTGCTTATGTCGGTTCATTACACGAGGGGTTTCCGATTGCACAATCTATTCAACGGAATTTCATCTTTATAAAAATCTTGGACACGGTTTCGCATTAGGTACTGGAACAACGGCGGAAGGGTGGGAAAAACAGGCGGTTAAATTTTGGCAACAGCAACGTTAATATTTACAAGCAGTTGGATAAGTAAATAGTTTTAAACCCTATTGTATTCAGATGCAGTATGTTCCTATATTTTAGGGATAATTTAAAAACAGCTTTTGCTATAAATAGTCCTTAATTTACTACAAATTACAGCTTAAATAAGGGGCGTTTTGATCCGCCCCACGAGAATAAAATTATTTGTTCACTTTAAAAGTATAAGTGCTATAAAGTTTACGTTTTTGGCACACTTTTTGATCTGGGTAATCCATTTCATAAATGGCCTTGATTTTCCAAGTGCCTGCTAAGGCTGGAATGAAATTCACCTTGCCTTGAGCGTCCGTTTTGCCAGAGAAAGCTTGTGGTTCACGGTGATCGTAAACGGCTTTTTCATCAAGTTTGGTAAATTCGTTGGTTGTGCCAATCACGCTCACGCCTTTCGCTGGCTGACCTTGATACAACACTTGCACGGGGAAAACATCCATCGGGCTTAGCGTGGTTGGATCAACCAATGGCACGATTTCCAACGGTAATCCCACTGGAGCAATGGCGAAATCGCTCACATCAACACCTGTGTTCACATAGGTTGAAGCGAACATACTGGATTCTTCGCAGTAATTGGCATCTTTCATCTGAGTGAGATTTTCACGCTTCCAGCCGTTGTCATTTTTCGACCAAAATGTCGGTTTATAGCTGCCCGAAATTTTGTATTCCGCTTTCGCCAACGGGCTGGTGGTTACATAGTGAAAATTTTCGCCCTTTTGGGTGAGGGTAGTGCTTTTGCCGTCCGCACTGTGCAACACCAATGGATTTAAAATATTTAAACGCCCCTCTGCGATTTTTTCCCCTTCAGGAAAACGATCGCCATAGCCAAGCACTGCAAGCAAATCTTTGCCCGCTTCCGCTTGTTGTGCATATGCCCATAAATCGTGTGCTTGCCCAGCCAGTGGGAATGCCAAGCCACATATTAAGGCAAGATGAGTGAGTTTTTTCATTTGATGTCTCCTATTTTGTGTATAAAAAACGTGGAATTTTCTGACCGTACTTATCTACCTCTTATTTTCAAAGTGCGGTGTAAAATTCCGCCATATTGCCGTTCAATTTCAACCGTTGAAAGCAAACGGCGATAACTTTTTGGCTTTTGGATCAATGCTTTGCATAACAGCGAGGCTGTGCCAATAACATTGCTAGCCACTCACGAGAGTGTTCGCCACCGGCTGACGGGCAAGGAGCTTAATTAACGTGGATTTCCCTGAGCTATTTGCTCCGATAATGCCGTAAATTTTCCCTGTGTTGAATTGCAATGAAATAGAGTGCAACAACACTTTCTCAGGTAAGGTGAATGACTCTGCGTTTAATTCAAAGACTGTATTTCCTATGGGCTAACAAATAAAGGGGTTGGATTTTAATTGATAACGGTTATCATTTCAATATATATTTTGTGCTTTGATATTTCCAACCTCTTCTAATCCAGAAATGGCTTTGCACTCGTCTTCATTATGTTCTTCTTGACAGCTTAACTGTTTCAAAAATGTCTGAATTTCCAATAATTGTTGGATTTTTTGTTCTACCTGTTCTAGCTGTTTTAATATGATTTGATCGGCGTGATAATGTTCTGTCGGTTTATGACGAAGCTGAATAAGCTGTTTAATATCTTCCAAAGAAAAACCTAATGAACGGCAGGATTTAATGAATTTCAATAATGAAAGGCTTGCTTGATCATAATAGCGATAACCATTGCTACCGCGTTGAGGTTCGGGTAATAAGCCCGTTTTTTCATAGTAACGGATGGTTTCTAGATTAATGCCACTGAGTTTGCTGATTTCGTGAATTTTCATATTAAATAACCTTTATGAAAAAGATTGACTCTGTAGTCGCTACAGACTTTATATTATTCCATAAAAAAGAATCAAGCATTTCATTTATATAGAGGCTTAAAAATGAGCAATCATTTATATCACGATCATCACGATCATCACGATCATCACGATCATCACCATATCCCTAAAAGTAAAACAATTCTGCTGATTAGCCTTGTTATTATTACCAGTTATATGCTAGTGGAGTTTTGGGGGGGATATCATTTTCATAGTTTAACTTTAATGGCGGATGCCGGACATATGGCAAATGACAGTTTGTCATTATTATTGGCATTGATTGCACTTTTTTTCAATGAAAAAATACAAAAACGATTTGCCATATTGAATGGTAGTTCGTTAATTTTAGTTGCATTAATGATTCTGTGGGAGGCGGTTCAACGTTGGTATACGCCGGAGAAAATGGTGGCATTACCGATGCTTGGCGTTGCGATTATCGGATTGTTGGTCAATATTGTAGTAGCACTAATAATGTTTAAAAGTGATCACGATAATTTGAATATTCGTGCCGCTTATTTGCACGTATTGGCAGATCTGTTTGGATCTATTATTGCAATTATTGCTGGTTTAAGCGCTTGGCTATTAGATTGGCAATGGGTGGATTTGGTAGCGAGTGCAATTTTGAGTTTATTGATTTTACGCAGTGGAATATCAATAGTAAATCAGGCGATAAAATCGTTACAGGAGAAAACAGATTAAATGTATTGGGTATTTTTAGCGGTAGCTATTCTTTCTGAAATTTTTGCTTCCAGTATGTTAAAAGTGAGCGATGGGTTTAGCCGATTATACCCCTCAATCGGTGTGGTTATTGGTTATGTATTATCATTTTATTTGTTAGGGCTAGCATTAAAAGGGATTCCATTAAGTGCGGCTTATGCGATTTGGTCTGGTATCGGAATTGTTTTAACTGCAATAATTAGTGTTTTCTTTTTTAACCAAAAAGTGGATGTTGGTGGCGTAATCGGTATCAGTTTAATTATGATTGGTGTGATTGTACTCACTCTGTTTTCACAAATGGCAAGGCATTAATGAACCTAGCAGACAAAAAAGTTGTGAAAATGAGGTAGATAATGTTCAAAGAACAAAAGTTTTTAATAAAGTAAATAAATCCTTATAGAAAGTATTTTGATAGAATAAACCTTATTTACTCATTGTTTTTCCCTATTAAAAAGTAACGATAGTTTATTTTATACCTATAAATAGGTAATTATTTTAAGTTAGAAAAAAGTAATAAAGAACAGATTATTAGTAAATAAAATAACCGGTTAAGCGTTGAAAAAATAGTATTTGCCCTGACGCAAACGTTTGCTATCATCACCTACTACTACTACTACTACTACTACTACTACTACTACTA
>NZ_JTJP01000067.1:0-3204 GCF_001678575.1 Gallibacterium genomosp. 1 | reverse complement strand
CCTCGTGTTGAAAGTAGAAATCTACCACTTGTTGTTTAAATGTTTGGTTATATTTAGTCATAAAAAATCTGCACCTTTGTCTGTTGGATAATAAGTCCAACTTTTGGGGTGCAGATCAGAAATGCCTATGCTCAAAAATACTGTCTCTCCCCAATATGAAATCGAGATGATAAGTCTCGAACAACTCGTACCGAAAGACCACCTTGTCCGTAAAGTCGCTAAAGCCATCGATTTTGAATTCATTCGTGATGAAGTGGCGCATCTCTATTGCCATGACAACGGTCGCCCCGCAGTTGACCCAGTTCGTTTGTTCAAAATCATGTTACTCGGCTATCTTTTCGGCATTAAAAGCGAACGCCAGTTGGTGAAAGAAATTGAGGTCAACGTAGCTTACCGTTGGTTTTTGGGGATGAGCCTCACGGAAAAAGTGATAGATGCCAGTACCTTAAGCCAAAACCGCCTGCGCCGTTTTAATGGTACGGATGTATTTGAGCGTATTTTTACCCACATCGTTTGGCAAGCGATGGAAAAAGGCTTGGTTGGGGGTAAATATCTGTTTACTGACAGCACTCACTTGAAAGCCAGTGCCAATAAAAACAAAAAGCATAATGAAAAGCGAGAAGTTCGAGTGAGTCACTATATTGCTATGCTCAACGAAGATGTGGCAAAAGTGAGGGAAGCAAAGGGAAAAAAGCCGTTAAAGGCGAGTGAGAAAGCCGTCGAAGTCAAAGACACCAACGTGAGCAATACCGACCCTGAAAGCGGGTATATGCACCGAGATAACAAGCCCAAAGGTTTCTTCTATCTCGACCACCGCACAGTCGATGGTCAATGTGGGATTATTTTAGATACCTTTGCGACAGCAGGGAATGTCAATGACAGCCAACCCTATATCGCTCGTCTTGATGCGACCACAGACCGCTTTCGGTTCAAGCCCAAAGCGGTTGGGCTTGATGCAGGCTATTTTACCGCCCCTGTTGCCGAAAGCCTTGCTCGACGAGGCATTATTGGTGTATTTGGCTATCGTCGTCCCACTAAAGGCAAGAACCGCATAAGAAAAAGTGCGTTCCACTATAATGCTGAAACTGACAGTTACACGTGCCCCGCAGGACAATCGCTCAGCTACAGCACCACCACCCGAGAAGGTTATCACACTGCCAAACTTGCCCACTACGTTCACAGTGTACCCAAAACCAAAAAGCCGAACGCCTCATCACCAGGCATATCTACCAAGATGCTGTGGATAACGCCAATGCAGTGAGAGTATCGAGGCAGGGCAGAAAACTTTACCAACGCCGAGCGGAAACCGTAGAGCGCAGCTTTGCGGATGCCAAACAACATCACGGACATCGCTATGCTCGTTATAGAGGGTTAGCCAAAGTGCAAATGCAATGCTTCCTTGCGGCAATGGCACAAAATATCAAGAAAATTGCCCTGGTGGTATGGGCTATTTTGTCTTATTTATGGCGTCAATTTTACTTGTTTGAGGCAGGGGTAAAACAATCAGCGAAAATGACCGCTGGCACCATTATCTGAAAGGAAAAGCAAGAGAAAAGCAACAAAGTAAAAAAACAACCCCATTTTTATCAAATGATTTTGGAAAGATGGGTTTGTCAGCAGTCTGGGCGACATTACATTGTGTAATGTCGCTTTTTTATATCATCTAAAGTACCGCTTTTAAAACGCCATTCAGTACCATACTGAATGTAGATCTCTACTTGACGTAGAGATCTACATATAACAAGCACTGAAGAACCAATAAACAATATCGATATTTGTTCGGTATTTAATCAATTTAGATGGATCAGGATTTAAAAATGACAACTTTAAAAGAAGCGTATGATTTTATTGCGCCAACGGTGCAAGCGAAAATTGACATGCTTAAAGTAGAGCTTGAGGTAGCAGAACAAAAGGCAGTTATTTGTATTCATTACGATAAGGAGCTTATTGATAAAGCAATGCACAAAATCATCAAGGAGTATAAAAATTACTCTATTCAATATACGGTTGCTACTAATTGCTTAGAAATTACCATTAGCCGTTAATAAGTAAGGGGAAATAAACGATGAAAAAATTTATACAAATGCTTAGTGTAGCAATGTTAGCCTTAGGCGTGGTAAATACAGTTAGTGCAAAAGCGGCAACTACGGAAATGGTTGATGAAAAACTTTCTTGGAGTGAATTAAGAAGCATTTTAGAGAGTGAAGATTTAATGAGATTTCAAGCTCAACGTGAAGGTGTACAAATTTATGCAACGGGAGATAATGAAATATGGAAAAATCTAAATGTTCGTGTGTCTTCTGTTGGAGTAAGTCTTTTGAACTCTAGAATATTGTTTATAGCATATCTTCCTGAAACACAATGTAATGAAAAAACAATTACTGATTGGAATGGGCAGTTATTCGGGGCTTATATTATTAAAAATGGCAAGAATTGTAATCTAGTGACAACAATGAATTTAATTGGTGGTATAAGCAAAAATAATATCAAGTCAACGATAACGATATTTGCTGCTCTTGTTAAAAAAATATCTGTTCGTTGATAAGAATGAGTTTCTATAAGATAAGGATTTATAATGATGAACAAATTTGTACGAATGTTTGGTGCATTAATGTTGGCGTTTAGTGTGGTAAATGTGGTTAAAGCAGAGCCATTTACTGCACAAGTATTTGATGAAACCATCTCATTAAGTGAATTAAAAGCAGCGCTAGAGCATGACAATGTTCTAGAGACACATCATATAGACCCCAATAAGCCTGCACTTTTAGTTTTGTTGGGAAATTCATCTTTTTGGGAAGAAAGTAATATTAAACTGACTCAGCCTGTTGCTGTGATGTTGCATGATGATAAATATTTGCTCGTGGCAACTCAGACTAAAGAAAGTGTATGTGACGCCGTCAATAACAGGCAGAACTACACATCTTTATTTGCATCCAAAAGTAATGGTCACTGTAATTTAACGTACCCTATCTTACTATTCGGTGGTGTAACAGGGGATAATCTCCGAGCGAATGTGATAAATTTCATTGTCAATATACAGGCATTAATAAAAGAAATTTGATTTGGGTATTTGTTACTATTTCTGATATTAAATTCGCTCAAGCCATAAATAAATCATATTTTATAGTGGTTCATTTTGCTTTTGAAGAGATTGAACAATGACATTTTTAGATAAAAGAAACCTCATATCAATGATGATCTGCC
>NZ_JTJP01000066.1:0-8013 GCF_001678575.1 Gallibacterium genomosp. 1 | reverse complement strand
GATGAAAGTGGAATGTGATCTGCACCCCAAAAGTTGGACTAAACAACCAATTGATTAAGGTGCAGATTTTTTATGACTAAATATACTCAACGTTTCAAACAACAAGTGCTCGACTTTTATCATCAAAATGGAAAAAACCGTTCGCTTACTCGCCAGTATTTTCAGCTTCCCCAAAGAACGTTAGCACGTTGGATTGCGAAATTTAATCATAATGGAATCAATGGATTAGCTGTGTTAGGTAAAAAACGATATTATTCTGTTGAGTTTAAATTAAAGGTTATTCAAGCTATCAAAAAAGGCCAGTGCTCCGCTGAAGCCGCCTGCTTTCGCTTTGATATCCCCAGTTCAGGGATAATTAGTCAATGGTTGCAACGCTTTGAAAAACAAGGTATAGATGGGTTATTACTCAAACCTAAAGGTCGTCCAAGTATGAAACTCAACTCACCTAAAATGCCACCAACGCCCAAAACAGAAGAAGAACGCTTGCGTTACCGAATTTTGGAATTAGAAGCGGAGAATGCAATTCTAAAAAAGTTGCAGGAACTCAACCAACAAAAAATGCAGAAAAAGCCGTCATCGTAAATGCCTTACACTCGCGTTTCCCGTTGGAATTGTTACTCAGGCTAATCGGATTGGCACACAGTTCGTTCTTTTATCATCTCAAGCCAAAGTCGGATAAAAATGTAGTGATTTCACAGAAAATAGGGGAAATTTATCGCAAAAATGACGAAAATTATGGTTATCGTCGAATTACCTTGGAATTAAGGAAATACTTGATTATCAACCACAAAAGGGTGCAAGCGATAATGCAACGTTTGGGGTTAAAAGGAAAAAGTAAGCAGAAAAAATATCGTTCTTACCAAGGCAAAGTGGGACACATTGCCGATAATCTGTTGCAACGGGATTTTACGGCAACGGTGCCGAATGAGAAGTGGGTAACGGATATCACCGAGTTCAAATGTGCGGAAGGCAAAGTGTATTTATCGCCGATTAAAGACTTGTTTAATAACGAAATTATTGCTTATGATGTGGCGAGAAGTCCGAGTTTTGAGCAGATAACCAGAATGTTGACCCAGGCGGTGAACCGATTAGCGGGGGAAAAACCGATACTGCATTCCGACCAAGGATGACAGTATCAAATGATGGGTTATCGGGAGATATTGAAAAAACACGGTATTAAGCAAAGTATGTCGAGAAAAGGCAATTGCCTTGATAATGGTGCGATGGAAAGCTTTTTCGGGCGATTGAAGACGGAATATTACTTTGGCAAGCGGTTTGAAACCTTTGAACAGCTTGAAAAAGTGATTCACGAGTACATTCATTACTACAACAATGAGCGTATTCAAGTGAAGCTCAAAGGACTAAGCCCTGTGGAATACAGAACTCAGTCCTTGAATTAAAATTAAATTAGAATATAGTCTAACTTTTTGGGGGCAGATCAGATTTTAGTGGCTTTTTTATTTGAGTTTTCTCTTAAAAACATCTCTATTTTATGACCGCACTTTTCTTATTTTAATTTTTTTCTGTACTTTTCTAAGTCAATACTGTCGTTTTATTTCTAAGCCATAATATTGTTGGAATAATGGGTTATTTGAGCGAAAATAAAAATATTTAATGATAATAATTTCTATTTGCGTTATTTTGTTCTATACTTTCTGCATTCATCACTCTTTTTAATTAGGAGAATTATCAATGCGTTATCAAACTCCATTTTTATTACTCTGTTTCGCCTATGCTTGTCCTGTTTTGGCTGAGCAGCTTGATGAAATTTTAGTGCAGGGACAGCAAACAGAAAGTCATTCACCCACCACCGAAAGAAAAAATCAAACTGTCATTCAAACTGAACTTATTAGGGATACGAAAGATTTAGTGCGTTATAGCACAGACGTGGGCGTAGCGGACAATGGGCGTTTTTTGAAGGGATTTTCTTTGCGTGGGGTGGAAGGAAATCGTGTCGGAATGAGTATTGATGGGGTGAATTTGCCTGACAGCGAAGAAAACACGCTGTATGGCAGATATGGCAATTTTAACCCTTCTCGATTAAGCATTGATACGGAGCTAGTGCGGACGATTGATATTGTAAAAGGGGCGGATAGCGTGCATTCGGGCAGTGGGGCGTTAGGGGGAACGGTGAATTACCAAACCTTAGAACCCTACGATCTGGTTTTTGATGGCAATCGTTTTGGTGTGTTACTGCGTACGGGGTATGCGAGTAAAAATCGCGAATGGGTGCGAACCTTTGGGCTAGGTTATGTGGGCGAAAAGGTGGAGGCACTTTTGCTTTATTCGCAAAGAACGGGACACGAACTGAAAAGTAATGGACGTGGGGATAACATCAGCGGATCGAGCAGCCAACAGCCCGATCCATCTTCCCATCGCTTTCATAGCTATTTAGCCAAATTAGGCATTCAATTTAATGATCAGCATAAAATCGGCTTTAATCTCAATGGTCAGCAGGGACATCGCTATACTGATGAACGGAGCTACAATCTTTTATCAAGTGCTTGGCGTGAAGCGGACGATCAAAATAAACGCCTCAATGCCAATGTTTATTATCGCTATACGCCACAATCGGACTATTTAGCCTTTACCCAGTTAGATTTTGATTATCAAAAAACCGATCTTGCAGCAGTGAATTATAAAGGCGGGCGAAATTGGTTCACAGGCGAAAAAGAGCTTGATGAAGTGTTCGATCGCCGAATGAAAACCACTTTTAAACGGCTTTCATTTTATGCGGAAAGCGAGCCGTTAAATCTGCTTAAGAGCATCGGCGGAAGCCATACATTCGGCATTAAAATGGCGGCGAGTGAGCGTCAATTTAAAAATGACAATCACGATACCAATCGCTTTGGCTTAAATTCTCGCTACACCATTCAATATCCCGTTAAAACCACGCAATACAGCCTTGCATTAAAAGATGATATTGTATGGTTACCCGAAATTCACCAATGGCAACCTAAAATCACCACCCATCTCGCTTTGGGTTATGATTACACTAAATATCAGCCTCAATCCTTAAATGCCCCTTGCAGTGCGGCGTGTTTGGCTGAGGGTATGCCCGCAAAAAGTCATTTTATTAATTGGAGTGGGTTAGCTGGGATCGATATTCAAGCGACAGAAAACTGGACATTGGGCTATTTACTCAGCTCGGGCTATCGTTTACCGACGGCAACCGAACGCTATTTCACCTTTACCAACGCCTATGGGATGTGGAAATCTAACCCTGATTTAAAAGCAGAGCATAGCTTAAGCCATAATCTTTTTCTCAAAGGGGAAAGTTCGCTTGGGGTATTAGATATTGCCCTTTACCAAAGCCGCTATCGTGATTTTTTGTTTGAACAAGAAAGCCTGATTGAACAAACTCAATACGGGCGAACATTCCAAACCCCAATGCAACAAATGGTGAATGTGGATAATGCCAAAATTCACGGCATTGAAATTAAAGCACTGCTCAATGTAAACCAAGTGCTTCCCGTGCCTGAGGGCATAAAATTTATGGCGACATTGGGTTATAGCAAAGGTAAGTTATCCAATAATGCCAGCTTATTATCCATTCAACCAATGAAAGTGGTGTTGGGGTTAGATTATGAAGATCCGCAAGGAAAATGGGGCATTTTCAGCCGCCTGACTTATCTCGCTGCCAAAAAAGCGAAAGACGCGAAAGTTTTTGAAAACAAAAACCGTTGTATTCATTGGGAATATGATTATTGGTACGATAAAGAAATGTGTGCAAAAGAAATTATATACCAAGATATTGAAACCTATAAATATTTGAACAAATCCGCCTATATTTTTGACCTCTTTGGCTACTATAAAATTAAGCCAAATATTACCTTGCGGGCTGGGGTTTATAATTTATTTAACCGCCGCTACCACACTTGGGACGCATTACGCGGCATTAATGCCAACAGCACAACCAACAGTGTTGATCGCAATGGCTTAGGGCTGGAACGTTTCTATGCACCAGGGCGGAATTATAGTGCCTCAATCGAAATACGTTTTTAAACGCGATGCGATAAGGAAATCAACATTATGATGATTGATAAACGACTGATTCACACCGTGACAGACAGTAAAAAATGGATTGCAATCACGGTGTGGTGGAATTGGCTGGCGTTAATAGGTGGGATTATTAGTGCCGCCGCTTTTGCTCTGTGCTTGCAATGGGCGTGGCAGCAGCGGTTAGATCTGAAAAGTGCGGTGCTTTTTTTGAGCGTTTTTTTGCTGGCGTTGCTGTTGCGTGTGGTTGCAGGAAAGCGGGCGGTAACCGCGTCTTATCAGGCGAGTGTCAAAGTTAAACACCAGCTTAGAACGCTGATTTATCAAAAATTGGTATCAATGCCGCTCAACCAAGTTCAGCAGCAATCCACCTCTTCCATCATTCAAATCGCCTCTGAGGGCGTTGAGCAACTGGAAATTTATTTCGGACGCTATTTACCACAGCTTTTTTACAGCTTACTTGCCCCCCTCACCCTCTTTACGGTGTTGCTCTATTTTAATCCCCTGACCGCCTTGATTTTATTGCTTTGCGTGCCACTCATTCCCATTTCGATTATCGTGGTGAATAAAATCGCAAAACGCTTATTGCATAAATATTGGGCGGTTTATGTGGGGCTGGGGAGCAGTTTTTTAGACAATTTGCAGGGCTTGATTACGCTAAAAATTTATCAAGATGATAACTACAAAGCTAAGCAAATGGCACAAGAAGCCGAACATTTCCGCCATATCACAATGAAAGTGCTGACAATGCAGCTTAACTCTGTGTCGATTATGGATTTATTGGCTTACGGCGGGGCGGCTCTCGGCATTTTCACTGCGTTGTTGCAATTTCAAGCGGGGCATTTGACGGTGTTTGGCGTGGTGTTATTTATTCTGCTTTCTGCCGAATTTTTTATCCCCCTGCGTTTGTTGGGATCGTTTTTCCACGTTGCGATGAATGGCAAAGCCGCGTCAGATAAAATCTTCGCTCTGCTTGATACCCCCGTTGAGCAACCGCAAAGTGCGGTGGATTTTTGCGATAAAAATCCGCTTGAAGTGGAAATCAAACAGCTTGATTTTGCTTACCAGCCAGAAAAGCCTATTTTTCAACAACTTAGTTTAACCATTCCAGCCAATCAGCTCAGCGTTTTTGTCGGCGAAAGTGGCTGTGGAAAATCTACGCTGGTGGCATTGTTAATGGGCTTTTATGCCCCGCAACAGGGCGAAATTTGCTTTAATCAGCAAAATATCGCCGAGCTAAGCCGAGCCTCACGCTATCAACGCATTAGCCTTGTTAGCCACAGTAGCTATATTTTCAAAGGCACGCTACGCGAAAATTTGCAAATGGCGAAGGAAAATGCCACTGATGAAGAAATGTATCAATGCCTGCAACAAGTGAATTTGGCGGAGTTTGTGCGGCAAAATGGCGGGCTTGAAATGCCGTTATTAAGTCGAGGGAGCAACCTCTCTGGTGGGCAAATTCAGCGTTTAGCCCTTGCTAGAGCCTTATTACATCAGGCGGATTGTTATATTTTTGATGAGGCCACCAGCAATATTGATGTGGAAAGTGAGGAAATCATTTTGCAACTCATTCAGCGTTTAAAAGAAGAAAAAACGATCATTATGATTTCTCATCGTTTAGCCAACGCCATTAATGCCGATCAAATTTACGTTCTGCAACAAGGCAATCTTATCGAACAAGGCACGCATAGCCAATTAATGGCGAAACAAGGGGCATATAGCCGAATGTTTAATCAGCAAAAACAATTAGAAGCAGTGAGCAAGGGGGCGATCAATGGGTAAAAATGGCGTTGTGATAATGTGGCAGTTGCTGAAATTGGTAATGCCTTTAGCCCATTTGATGAGTTTTACCATTATCACGGGCGTGTTGGGCTTTTTGGCTGCCATTTTCATTATGGTGTTGGGGGCAATGGGGCTGGCGAATTTAATCGGTTTTAGCACGCATCTCAATTTAAGCCAAATTTTGACCGCACTTTTTATTTTGGCACTGGCTCGTGGCATTTTGCGTTACTTAGAACAAATGTCGGGGCATTATATCGCCTTCAAACTGCTCGCCTTGTTGCGGGACAAGGTGTTCACCGCCTTACGAAAATTGGCATTTGTGAAATTGCAAGGCAAGCAAGCGGGGCAACTGCTTTCGTTAGTAACCAATGATATTGAATTATTAGAGGTTTTTTATGCTCACACCATTGCCCCGATAATGATTGCGATCATCACCTCTACCATTTTGTTAGGCGTGTTTGCACATATTTCCCTATGGTTAATGAGCGTGGCTCTGCTGGCTTATTTCACTATTGGCTTTCTGCTGCCTGTTTTCACCACCAAAATGGCACGCGAAGAGGGACGGCAATATCGCCAGTTAGTAGGGGAGATGAATGATTATTTTCTCGATAGTCTGCGAGGAATGAAAGAAATCCAGCTCTTTAATCAGGCGGAAGCCCGCCTTGCTGCCATTCACCAACGTAGCCAAAATATCGATCAGGCTTTTTGGCGATTGAAACAGCAAGAAAGTCAGGTGCGGCGTTACAGCGAAATCGCCGTTTCGCTCTTTAATATCGCAATGCTATTTGTGGGGCTTGCACTGTATGCCACGCAACACATTGATTTTTATGGCTTATTGATCGCAGTGATTTTGTTGATGTCGAGTTATGGACCTGTGATTGCACTCAGTAATCTTTCCAATAATCTACTACAAACCTTAGCCAGCGGTGAACGTGTGCTAGGTTTGCTCGCCGAAGAACCCGAGTTGCAAGAGGTGCATAAGGGGAAAAATCTCGTTCAAATTGAACGCTTATGTGGCGAAGACCTGCATTTTAGCTATGGCGATGAAATGATTTTATCCGCTATTCAATTCAGTCTAAACAAAGGGGAAATCTTAGGCATTCACGGACGTAGTGGCAGTGGAAAAAGCACGTTACTTAAATTGATAATGCGTTTTTACGATCCACAGCAAGGGAAAATTGAAATTAATGGCAAAAATCTGACCGCACTTAATACTCAAACCTTGCGGCAAAATATCGCTTACATTACACAGCAAACCTATATTTTCAATCAAAGTATTGGTGAAAATATCCAAATGGCAAAGCGAAATGCCAGCCGTGAAGACGTGATCGAAGCGGCGAAAAAAGCGGCTATTCACGATTTCATTATGAGCCTGCCACAGGGTTATGACACCAAGGTTTCAGAGCTGGGAAGCAGTTTATCCGACGGCGAAAAACAACGTATCGGCATCGCACGGGCGTTTTTGCACAATGCTCCGATCATTCTGCTTGATGAACCCACTAGCAATTTAGACAGCCTAAATGAAGCAATGATTTTACAAGCCTTATTAAAGGTCAAAGCGGAAAAATTGATTATCCTCGTCAGCCACCGAGCGTCCACAATGGCGATTTGTGATAAGGTGCTTAAAATTGAGAATGGACGATTGTCGTAAAATATCGTCATTGGATTGCAAAATAATACGGCGTTAGCTTGCCTCGCCGTATTATTTTTATTGTCAGCGGATCAACGTCTTATTTTGTTTTAAACTGAAACGACCATATTATTCAAAACAAGAAAATTGGCTCAACAATCAAATCAAACTGAATAATTTTTATAAAAAAACAGCCACACATTCGTGGCTGTTTCTATTTAATTAAAAATGCGGTCTTTTTTCCGACTAGTTTTTTTCTTTTGGCAGAGCTTTGATTGCGTAAATTAATCCGCCCCAAATAATAACCAACGCGACGGTCATCATAATAATTGCACTGGTACTCATTTGATTAATCCTCTTTTGTTTGATCATTTAGGCTAAATAATTCTTCGTGTTTCCATTTGAGGCGTGAGAGTAAGAAAGAAACCACAACCAGCCCAACAGCCATACCCCAACCAAAAATATTCACGAACCAAGATGGATAGCCCTCGTAGCCTTCGGTGAACACTTTTGCCCCTTCGCTTAACAACATAAAGGCGAGAATCCCTGTGGTTAGCACGATACATAAACGCCATAAAAAGCCTACTTTGTGATCTGCACCC
>NZ_JTJP01000065.1:0-27756 GCF_001678575.1 Gallibacterium genomosp. 1 | reverse complement strand
GTGGATCACTACAAGCCAACCACGCAAAGTGAGAAACTCAGCCACATAACTTGAGAAAAAAATTTCCCACGTTATGTGGATTTTTTATGGTATTTAAACACTATTTAAACCGCTTTTAAACTATGTTGAAACAGCCCCCATACCTCTCCAGCCACATTATTAAGCAGTCAGTCAAATAGAGCTCCATATCTCTCCACATAACATTTTCCCACGTTATGTGGATTTTTTATTAAGTACAAAAAAATGTTTCTAAATATAGATTGTATTTTTATGTAAAAGCTGCTAAGCTGCTCCTAATCTTGTTGAAATGGATAGAGTGAGAGACTTTACTTATGGAAATATTTAAGCTAGGAGAACTTTTTTGTGGTCCAGGTGGTATTGCTTATGGAGCAAGATTAGCTTCTAATAATAAATTTAGGATTGAGCATGTATGGGCAACAGATTATGATCAAGATACATGTAATACTTATGCAAAGAATATATGTAATAATGAGAAAAAATCTGTTATTTGTGAAGATATTAGACAATTGGATCTAGATGTACTAATGAATATTTCTAATATAGATGCTTTAGCTTTTGGTTTTCCATGTAATGATTATAGCGTTATCGGAGAAAAAAAAGGTATTCATGGTGAATTTGGTGCATTATATGAGTATGGTATAAAAGTACTAAAAAAATTCCAGCCGAAATGGTTTTTAGCTGAAAATGTTGAAGGATTAACGAGTGCAAATGATAATGAAGCATTAAACATTATATTACAAGAAATGTATGAGGCTGGATATTCTGTTTATCCTCACTTGTATTCTTTCGACAATTATGGAGTTCCTCAATCAAGAAAGAGGGTTATAATCATTGGAATTAGAAAAGATATTAAAGTTCAATTTTACCCTCCATCTACAAAGCCATTTTCAAATATAAATAACTCGGTTAGAGTTGCTTTAGAGGTTCCACCAATATCAGATAAAGCCAAAAATAATGAGAAGACTCATCATAGTAAGCGTGTAGTTGAAAGGTTGAATTATATAAAACCTGGTGAAAACGCCTTTACAGCAGATATTCCAGAACATTTAAAGCTTAAAGTAAAGGGAGCTAAAATTAGTCAAATTTATAAGAGATTAGATCCTGATAAGCCATCATATACTGTAACTGGTAGCGGAGGAGGTGGAACACATATGTACCACTGGGAAGAACCAAGGGCTTTAACTAATAGAGAAAGAGCTCGAATCCAGACTTTCCCCGATCATTTTGAATTTTGTGGTTCTAAAGAGAGTGTTCGTAGGCAAATAGGAATGGCAGTTCCAAGTCAGGGAGTGAGAATTATTTTAGAAAGCCTATTTAAGTGTTTTTCAGGAGAATTTTATGATAAAATTGAATGTAATATTAGACCTATAGTTTATGAAGACTAGGAGATTTAAAGATGGGACAAATCGAACAAACCTTACTTGATGAAAATGGGGAATTACCGCAACGTTCAGGCTTAAATTGGGGGCAAAGAGACGGAAGAGAGCCTAATCAAGCATATATAAAAATATCTTCTACTAATTATGGTTTCTTTCCCAGAGATACTCAATTTAAAATTATAACAGAAGATGGTTACTCATTTATTTGCTCTATTGCACAGGAAAATGGAAAAGCTATTCATACACCTAATGATAATTCTGAATTTGGTCGATATTTTCGTGAAAAACTGGGTATTCCTTTAGGAGCTCCTATTAAAACTTCAGATTTAATAAAATACGGTAGAACTAGTATTCATTTTTATAAAATAAACTCAAATATATACAAAATGAAGTTTTAAATGACATTTAAATATCATAAAAAATCCACTCTGGTCAGACAAAGCGGTCTCGGGTCTATGCAGGTGCTATCTGCTTAGGCTGATGTGGTAGAGGTCAGAGCCTACCACATCGCCGCTTCTTTATGTTTACTTGTTACATTCTCAATCTTTGTAGGTAATCGCTTTTACACTCCACATTTGAGCGGTTTGTGCTTCAGTGATTGCCACGCTGGCTAAACGCTTAACCTCTAGTATATTTGTTGAGTTACGTAACTCATTAAGTTGATCAATGATGTCCGCATAAAGCCGTTTGCACTTTGTCACTTCATCGTTATTATCAGGATTAAAAGTTAATCCTACTGCTTTTTGTCCAAATGTTAGATTTCCTTTCATCTACAATTTACTCCTTATGTTTTAATTTAAAAATTGCCGCTAAATGATTCGGAGAAAACCGCCAGCCCTCACAACCGTAATTAATCGCCCTTGCGCACCACTCACTGCAGAAGTATTTATCACGACGTTCTGGAATTAAAAAAATCAATCCTAACGCGCCCCACCAGTCATATTTTTTTCCCTTAGTGAGCTGGTAATAATAGACAACCTGCGACTCGCTTACGCCAGTAAGTGGAATTAAATCCCATTTTCCGTCATCTAAATCAATTACTTTTTTACGTACACCGCCATCCCTGACAGAAGAGCTATAGCATTCGTAATATTCTTCACAGTCATAGCGAGCTGTGAAATTCGCTTGTTTTTTGATTGCAATTTCGCAGTGACTATATTTACCACGCGTAAATTTACGAATTAACCAATCACTAAGTCTGCACCAATAACTATACAGACTATGCCCATCACGCTTGCCTTTATACAAGGCTAAAAATACTTGATCCGTCATTGCTGTGCTTCCGCTAATTCTTGCATTTGTGCAATGATGTCATTGTGGAGTTTTTGCATCTCGTCTAACGTTAAATTTGGCTGTTTTAACTCATATTTCCGCATACGTAATGCCGACATCTTTTCAAGCGTGCTACGTAATTGACCGGCTTGTTTTAAAATAAGCAACGCAGCCGACTTATTATCAATATTGGCAGCTTGGGCAAAACTGACAATATAAACACTTGCATCACCTTGATAATTCTGCTCTTGATACGCCAACGCTGCCTTTTCGCGCTCTTTATATTCGGACTCAAATCGCGTCCATTTTGTAATGAGAGATGAGGCAGTGTTATCAATATCATCAATAAGCTGCTGACGTTTTTCGTTAGCCAACTCTGCTTGTCGCTGTTGATTAAGTACCCACTTTGTACCGTCCCAATCGTGCAATGATGACGGTTTTACCTCAACTTTGCCGTTAAGATAATAACTATCCTGATTGACCAGCTGTGTTTGTAATGCACCGTCATCATCTCGCAAATATAAGTATTCGGGATAATCTGCCCGTGCTTTAGCCTCAAGCTCGTCATAAGTTTTGCCGTGTATCGGCACAACAAACGATGTTTCTCGCCGACCGGTTGCCGGATCAATCACAATTAAATGTATTAGGCTCATACTATTACCTCCTTTTTACGCCTTAGTTTAAAGGAGCGATAAACAAATTGATTTTAAACTGGTTTAAAGATTTAAAGACGGAGGCAATATGAGACTACCAAATGGTTATGGATCAGTATTTAAACTTAGCGGCAGACGTCGCCGCCCATATATCGCACGAAAAACGGTTGGCTATACTGAAAGCGGAAAGCAGATTTACAACATAATTGGCTATTTTGAAACAAAAGAAGAGGCATTGACCGCACTTGCAAACCACAATCAGCAAGATAAGCCGGAACCCAGCATAACATTGGCAAAAGTGTACCAACTCTGGTATCCAATCCACGCCAGACAAGTGTCAAAGTCGACAGCAGAAAGCTATCGCAATAGTTATAACCATCTGTCTGCGATTATCACAATGCCAATCCACAAAATTAAGTATCGGCATCTGCAATCTATTTTAGATGGTATGAAAGAAAAAGGATTATCATATGCGAGCTTAAAAAAAGTAAGATCATTGATAAATCAGCTGTTTGCACATGCTATCATTAATGAGTGGGTTGATCGCAGTTATGGGCAATATTTGCAAATGGGAAAAACACGCCTGTCTATCCACATAAAATTTTTACGCGACAACAAATCAATAAGCTATGGCAATGCCAAACAACAGACACTGATTTAGCATTAATCTTACTTTATAGTGGGATGCGAGTCGGAGAGCTGTTGCAGCTACGCCGCAGTAATATCAACTTAAAACAAAAATATTTTGACATCACAACGTCAAAAACAAAAGCAGGTATTCGCATTATCCCAATCCACCCTCGTATTTTACCAATTGTAGAACGGCGGCTTCAGAAAAAACAGAAATACCTGTTTGTTGACGAAACTGGTCAACCTCTAACTTATGCCAAAGCAGCAACGCAATTTGCGAAAGCAATGCAAGCAATCCGAGCAAAACACACTACACACGACTGTCGCCACACAGTAGCAACTTTGCTTGATGCTGCCGGTGCCAACAAAGTTGCACGCGACAGATTGCTGGGACACGCATCAAATAATGTCGGAGATAGTGTTTATACGCATAAGACATTGATACACTTGCGAAAAGTGATAAATTTGCTCAAATAATGTAGTTAATCGTGTTTTTAACCTGCCTTTAAATCGCTTTAAACAGTGATTAAATCACCGTTTAAAGCGATTGTTATTTGTGTGTTACTGGATAAAAAAATCAGTAAAAACCCAGCTTTCCCTGCTGATATGATTACCCAAGGGAGGATCGGTTGAAACTGTTGGTAATGTTACAGTTGTGACACTGCCAATAAGATATAAAGCTACTAACTTATTTGCGTGTGCAAACGCCAGCGATACTGGCTATTCGCAAACTGCAGAAAATGCTAACGTGGAAAAAATGGAAAATACATATGTTGCCATAATATCATATCAAGGTTACAGAGGCGCTAAAGTAGGTTTTGTTGAATGGTTTTCTGTTGGCATCTAGCCTAGCCAAGGGGGAACTGCACTCACAAATAATAAAGGTAACTGTGATATTACCTTTGCCATCCCATTTAATAACTACAATTATACTATCGTTGGGATGCATAGCGGTGGATCTGTAGCCATTACAACAGAGTTGTATACAGCAAGAGCCAAAAATAAAACAACAGTAATGCTACGGAGTGCAAATAACGGTTATGGAGAGCGTTATGCCATCCGATATTTTTGCGCCGGCGTCTAGCCAAGGGGGAGATTTAGGCAGCAATCTCATTAATAATAAAAGCTCCGTTAATTTACCAATTACAGTTAATATAATTGTCTATGTTGGAGCAACAGATTACGACTATTCTGGAAATCCTTTTATTTATAATATTTATGATTTAACAAGAAACTCGTTTAAAATCTATGCAGAACGCCCCAGACCTGGACTAGAAGCACGTATTTGGGGGAAGTACCTCTGCATAGCTTTTTAAGTTATGTGATAGCTATCCAATACCAACGCATAAATAACGCTGCAAATCGCCAGATCCGCTTGACAAAAAACATACTTCAGTGGTGTTATTTGCTTTAGCCACATTCCAGCCGTAAGCCCACAAAGGTGCTTTTGTTTGACTTCCGTGTTCCGCTTGATAATTTATTGCCTCTAACATTAGTTTTACAGCAATTGGTATTTTTACGATTTTATATGTTTCGTTTAATAACAGTTCGAAACGTCCCCCTTGGCTACTGCCCAATAGAAAGTACAAGTGCGTCAGCTCCTACATTAAAAAATATAGCTCGAATTAAATTGACATCACTGCTAGTGTCTATTGTTCCAACATCACTTTTTGATAGTTCCATTAAATTTACATAAAAACATTTATTGGGATACGAAACGGGAAATATGAATACGCCAGACGACTTTAATATATATCCCCCTTGGATAATAAGATTCCCAAAAAAAGGTCCGAAGCAAATATACCATGCGTTAGGGTTGGTAAAATTATAAGTAATTCCCAACGGTGTTGTGCCGGCATTACCCCACGTATTCACTATGCTTTGGAAGCCTGACGCATCACCTTGTGCGAGCTTTATCAATGCATCAAAAAGAGAAGATAGTTTTTGATTACCGTTACGATTCATCACAAAATCGGCTGCACGCAAAACACCTGTCATTGTGTCCCCAGCTTTGCTCACTTTATTTGCTGCTGAACTATAAGCTGACACCGCTTTGTCATAAGCAGTCTTAACCGCCTTAGCGGTTGCCGCAAAAACAGAGGAATCCTGATTAACGCTATCTGTTAATTGCACAATGCCACTGGTCGTTAAGCTGCCTTTATCAATCGCGTGTGTATGGCTGGTTGAAGTGACGCTGTTTGTGGTTGATGCGGTAATGCTTGACGGTGTACCCATCGCGATAGTTCTATTCGCATTAATCTGACCGCCACCAGTTAAGCCGTTTCCAGCAGATATATTGGTAGTTGAGTTAGCTTTACCTGCCGCCAAATTATAAGCTGACACCGCTTTGTCATAAGCAGTCTTAACCGCCTTCGCGGACGCCGCAAATAAACTTGATGCAAAATTAACACTGTCCGTGAGTTGCGTAATGCCGTATCTTGATGTTGATGCTTTTTCGATTTCGTGAGTGTGCCCATCTGCCGCCACTGCATTTGTCGTATCGCCGGTAATTTTCTTCGGTGCGCCTTTACTAAATAACTCAGCAATTTTGGCTTTAAGCCATTGTGTGCGGTTTGCTAACTGCTTTTGCGGTTTATTTGAGAGACCGTCCTCGCCACCAACCACGGGGTCGTTTTCTTCAATGCGATAAATCTCATTTTCCCATTTGTTTTCTTCTTTTAATCCTGCCATTTTTGTCTCCTTTTTAAATTTTTTATTAGATTGAGCCGTGGTTATATGCCCCGTTATAAGTGGCTTTGTTATTATAGAGCAACGGTGCAGATTTATAATCTAAGATGCCAAGCACACAGCGTGCTGGGGCGTAACTGCGTAAAGTTTTTCTAATTTCTTCTGCTTGATCTTTGGTGATAGGTCTTGAGAGCTTAATGCCGTAATACGCCCATTTGTCAGCCGCTGGAATTGCAGCAACAGATTGGTTAGAGCTGTAATCGCGTAAGATAAGCCCTTCGTCAATCTCAACCTCGCCATAACCTAGCTTGCGTAATACCTCGCGGATACTGTACGGTGTACCTTTATAACGGTGTAATTGCACAGCATTATTGATTAATACAGACTTAGATTGATCTGTTTGCGCTGCAAACATCCCGTCATAGCCTGTCATACTCCATTTTTCAGCAAGTAGTGGCATCACATCATCAGGTAATAACTCAACTAATGTTGTCATAATTTGACGTTTCTCCGTCAGGTCGAGACGTTTGCCAAGTTCACACAACGCCACAAACTTATCACTTGCAGCAATGATTGTTGGATACTGTAAATTAGCCATCTTGCCGCACTCCATTTACATTAATAGTAACCGCGGTGCAGTTTGCCCATTCCGTTGCAGCCACCACCATTTTCGCCGGCTGATTAATCACAACGTCATAGACACCCTCAACCCGCAACACTTGCATTAACGCACTCGGCACCACATCCATTCCCAATTTGCGAGTGCGGGTAGAGAGATAACTCAGTAACGCATCTCTGGCTTGTGTCTTCACCACGTCTTCGCGATAACCTTGCAACAGCGTTAATTCAGCGATAATTTGATAGCTTCGCACCGTTGGAGACTTCACAGTAACCACATCACAAAGTGGTCGGCGAGTTTCGGCGGAGAGATATTGATTAATTTCATTTTTCAGGCGTTCATCCGGTACACCGGTGACGGTAAGTGGGTAAATATCGACTTTTCCGCCTGCTGGAGTAATCACAGCAACATCAACAATTGCTTGTGAAACTGAGCGAGTGTAATAGTCATAAGCAGCAACCGAACCACAAGTGTTAAAGGCTTCCGGTGCGGCTAAAATCCGCAAGCGATAAGCATCATCATCTTCCTCTTCAATGCCACCTGAGGTGATGTCAATATTGGTAACGGTAACCTCTTTGTCGGTGGCGAGTTTGCTTTTTAAGGTTTTAACACGTCCGATTTCCCAGCCATTTCCAAGTATGCCAGTAACCGTAGCTTCTGCTTCAACTTCGACATAGCTAATTAACGGCGTAATGACGTCATCAGCAATTGTGACAAAACTAAGTTGGTCAGTAACTGCGACCACTGTGCCTTTAGGAATTAAAATAGATTGATGCTCACCGGCAACACTAAAACGCAACACACAACGTGCCGCCTTATCACGCAAGCGATAACAACCGAACGGCTCACCACATAAATCGAGGGCTAAGCCTGTGGCGTACTGAGGAAACGTCTGTAAAAAGGCTTCATTAATCCCTTTGCGGATTAACAACTCACGATAGGCATAAGTTTGAATAATCGAACGCTCAATATGTGCTGGCTGTAAGGTTTTGCCAGTACGCTGTTCGTAGTCCGCAATCGCTTCCGCTAAGATGACTTTTACGTCATCTGCAATAATTTTGACGTCTTCTCTGGCTTGACTAACCATAGTTCACCTCAGTTTGATAAATTTGTCGCTCCACGTCATCACGTAAGCACCAGCGAATATCAAAATAAAAGTGCGGTGCTTCGCCAGTAACATTGACGCTTTGCACCACAATCCGTGTTTCCCAGCGTTCTAACGCCGTCCAAATTTCACGCACGATATTTGGCACTGCCACATCAAACGGCTGGTCGATGTAGTCAAAATGATTGCTACCAAACTCGGGGCGCAAAATGTCGCTGCCCTTTCGGGTAGCCAAAATATTGCTGATACATTGGTGGATATCGTTTTCGCCGGTAATGGCGATGTTATCACCAAGTTCCGGCGAGAGTTGCCAATGGATATGGGTAATTTGTGTCTTCATAGCCCTGAGAATACAGGGCGGAGAGAAAAATTGATTTTAAAGGGCTTTAAAGATTTATGCTGGCTTGCCGGTCTTAGACGGCCCACTAGCAACATTGACGTGGACGTGGTTTTTAAGGCTAACACCATCGGCAATCACATCACCATTTTTAACCGTTACTGTGCCATCATACACATCAACAAGACTGTCATTAACGATGATTTTGCCTGCGGCGTGAATGGCAATATCACCAGTTTTGCGGTTATGCTCGATTGTTGTGCCATTGCTAAATTTTTTCATCCAAATGTCGTTACTTGAAGCTGGAGCTAGGTCTTGATTGTTGTAAATCGTGCCAAGCACACAGCCACCTTCACCACGCGCGTCAAGCAAAATAGCGACCAATTCACCCACATCAGGCAAACAATAAAACTGATTACCGCCGGCATTCGGTGTTAAAAACGACAACCACGCCGTTTCAAAATCTTCCAGTACTGGAATTGTCGCTTTGATTTTATGTCGTTTAGCATCCACTTGTGAGACAATGCCTTCTTGATAAGTCGCTGCAAAATTATGGGTTGGTGCTTGTGTCATTTGCTATCTCCTCAATAAATTCTAACATTCGGATTTCAAGGCTAGTGGTATAGCCGTTTGAACGGGTAAAGCTATGATGTGCGGATTTAATCAAATACTTGCCGCTAAACATCCCCATTTGTGTCAGCATAATGGTATTGCCGGCGACCAGCTTCGGATTACCGATAACAGTAATATCGCCAGCTTGTTGATCATCATTTTGCTGATGCAATGCGGCTTCTGCTCGTGCATTTATCTGTTCTTGACTCTCGCCTCGTGTTACCACTTTTAATGTATCTTCATTGCTAGCTTTCGCTTGTTTTTTGTTCGGGCGTTTGCTTTTAGTCTGCCGTTCGGCTTTTATTGCTTTTTTCTCATCGGTATTAAAACCGGCAATCTTCACCTTTTTTACTGCGTCTTTTATGCGATCACGCAAGCGGATAGCGATCGTTTGCGTTAAATCTAGCGTTGCCACGGCTGCACGTTGTTCGAGGCTTTGCATTGTGGTAAAGACCAATGTTTTACCGACAATTTTAAAGCTGTGGTTATATTCGTGAGCAAGACGCGTCAAAAACTCAACATCTCGCTCTTGATATTGCGTGACGCGCTTAATCGGAATATGAGCGACTGTGCCACTGACATTGAGTTTTAAGCGTCTTGCCACCTCACGCACAATCGCTGCTAACGTGGTGTTTTCATACGCTTTCGGCTTTAAGGTGCGATTGGCTTTGCTGATACCCGTACTTAACGCTCGCAGCGTCACCACTGTGCCACTTTGACGGTCATATAACCACTCAATCTCATCGATCTCAAACGCGCCAAGATTGACCAACGGTGTACCAACATACCCCAATAGCAGCCGCAGCTCATCGCCTTGTGTGGGGAACCAGTTACGGATCCATTTGCCCTCAATATCCTCAAAGGTCACCTGCAATTCGTCCGATTGATCGGCGAGATAATCGGTGTAACTGAGTTCTTTTAAATAGGGCTTAACATCAGTCGTGATGTTACTTTTGCCGTAGAAGAGTTGAAAGTCGGGTTGACTGACGGTTAAATTCATTCTGCCTCCTGCATCCACGGCGGCAAATCCGCTTGCGAATCGGTTTTCACCTGAATAATCGGCACATATAAGGTTTCGCCACGTGGCAAGACTTCGCAAAATGAGAGGTGTGGGTTAGCGTTCATTAAACGGTTGATTTCACCTACATCGCCGTAATAGCGATAGGCAAGTAAATCCCAACGTTCGCCTTCGCTAATCGTGTGCTGAATCACTTTATTCATCACGCACCTCGCCGTTACTATCTTCGCGTAACACAATCCACGCCGTCATTTGCGTTACAGGTTCGCTAAGGCGTTCAAGCACTGTATCACAGCTGTCTAACGCTTTCACACCAACATCGAACCATTCACTTAGTTTACTGTCGTTTAAACCTTGTTTAAACGCACTTTCAAAGACGTTTAAATTCTCCGCAATTTCAGCGATGTCACGGAGAAAATATTGCGTTCCCGTAATCCCTTGAGTTAACGCATTAAAACTATTGGATAATCCTAGCATTTCACCAAGTGGCCCTATCGATTTACCCACACTATCTAAAGCGAAGGGTAATTGTGTTAAAGCAGAAAGTGGATCTTGTGCTAGCGTTTTAATCAATGTTACTGTATTACGCACATCATTAATTACACGTTTTGTCTGTTGATAGAGCTGCACGCCTTTAGTGATTAACGCCTTAGTTTGATTAATCGCTTTCACCGCACCAGCAGGCAACAATGCCCCCAGCGGCGAACTACTCCCTAACTGCAACGCTAATCCGAGTACGTCTTGACCTTGATCTCCCACAAATTCTCTCAGTGTCAATGAAATATCACGTGCTAACGTATTACCCCGACCGTCCGTATAAAGTGCTTGGCTTTGAATATCAGTAATAACAAAGTAGCCTTTAAACTTGCTGAAACCTAACACCAAAGCCAGTGCCTGTTGATTTTCTTTAGCCAAAATCAGTTCTTGATAGCGTTCATCAACGGCACCTAACATATAATGCAAGTTAAGTGTTAATGTCAGTTCAGTGAGTTCATTGCCCATTACCTGCAACCGTGGGCGACCGCTTAGCACATCGTGTTGGGTATAGGTCGCACTGTGTTTTTCATCCAACGCTGTCGGTGCATTTAACAAATCAAAGGCGATATGCCCTAATAACGCATAACTCATTAGTAAGACCTCCGCATTTTTTGATCTACCACACGATTAATCATCTGCTCAAATTCTCGTAAACTCATCTGTAAGCCTTGCTGTACTTGTTCAATTACGCCTTGCCCAGACGCACCATTGACATTAATGGTTGGGTTAAAGGTGACTGTAATCGCATTATCTTTGGTTTGCTCACGAACAGCGACATTTCGCTGTTGTAATGCCTCTTGTAAAGGTTTTGGCTTTGATTTTTGCTGCACTGATTGACGTAACGATGATGGTAAATAACTTGCTGTTAATGCCGCAGTCGCCGCATCGGCAGCAGCACGATTAACAGTATGCTTGCGAACAGTGCTTTTTGTTTTTGCAGATAAAGTGGATTGTGCTGTTTTTACTGATGTCACTTGTGGCAGTTTATTTGTGAGTGCCAATGCAGTTTCAATAGCAGGCACAGATAACGCTTTTGGCATAGCTTGCTGCATTTTTTCACCCATACCACTCACCGCATTAGCGGCTTTCATCGCTGATTTTGCTACTCCGATGACTAAGCCATCCACTGTGTTTTCACCATAGCCCATAAATACCCGACTTGGCGAGTGAATGCCGAGTTTTTCCGTAAACCAATTTTTGACACTGTCGCCGAGTTCGCTGACCGTCTGCTTGGCACTCTCCCAAGCCTGATTAATCCCGTTTACCAATCCGTTAATGATGTTTTTACCAAACTCGGTAAAATTATTAGGCAAATCAATGCCAAACCACGACAACACACCGGCGAAGACTTTGTAGAATAAGCCTAACGGCGACCAATTAAGAATAGTGGCAGTGATGTTACCGATGCCGGAATTAAAAAAGGTTTTGATATTTGTCCACAAATCACTAAAGAAAACTTTAATCGGCTCCCAGTATTGATAAATTAAGTAAGCTCCGAGCGCAATTGCCGTCACCGCAAGACCAATTGGGTTAGCAAGCATTGCTCGCCCCAAAAAGAGCACTGCTTTCCCTGCGAGGTTAATCCCCCTAAGCAACCCGCCACCAAGCACTTTTGCTAATCCCACCAATCCGCTTTTCATTGAAGTGACCACCCAGCCAATTCCTTTACTGAAGCGAGAAAAACGCGATACAGAACCTGTCAAGCTATCTACTGCTTTGGCAGCTTGATAGGCTTTAAGTAATTGCATTGGGAGTTTAATTGCTGCTGCAATAGAGAATAAACCGCTAAAAGCAAAGCGGAGTGCGAAGACGGCGGTGCTTAATGATGCTAATCCCATTGCTGTCGCTACACCCCATTTGATTAACGATTTATGCTTTTCAATCCACGGCGCAAGTATGCCTTCAATGAAATTTTGCGCCGTATTCGCAAATGACTTAATATCCTCAGCAAATGCTGAGCCAAACGTGCCAACCGCGCTTTCCCAAACCCCACCTAACGCTTCTAACGCCGAGGATAGTGTTTTGGTTTTTTGTGCAATACGATCTTCGAGGCTAGCTTGAGCTCGCATTTTTTCAAGCATTTCATTTAACCCAGCTACACCTTTTTGAGCCAAAATATCTGCTAGTCGCCCACCCTCAATTCCAAATAACTCTTCTGCAACTAAACCTACTCCTTCATCACCAAACTTTTTACGAATTTGTTCAAATTTCGCCATCTCGGCGATCATTGCATCAATCCCTTTGAAGTTACCCTTTTTATCCCAAAATTCAAACGTAACACCAGCTGCATCCATCATATCTCGTGCTTCCGCTTTCATTCCCTTTTTAGCTGCCGCAAGCATTTTCGGTCCTTTGTTCATTCGGGATAACATCATATTAAAACCCGTTCCAAAGGTTGAACCCTCAAGCCCTCTTTGCCCAGCCATCCCCTCAATTGCAAGAATTTTCTCTGTATTTTCTGCGCCTGTAAGACCTAGAGAGTTCACTTTAGGAGCATAGTATTTCATTGATTCATACACTTGAGCCTTATTTAAACCAGCTGCATACATTACTCGCTGTAAATAATCAGCAGCTTTACCCAGCTCTGCATCTTTTAAACCGTGAGACTCCATAAACTTAGCAAGAAACTCACCGCCTTCAAATTGATCCATCTCAAGCAACACATTCAATTTAGCTGCAGTTTTAAACGCCCCACCAAGTAGCACTTTCTCGGATATCCCTTGTTTTTGCAATGCACTGGCTAAATTATAAAAATCCTTTCTTGTACCAGGTAAATCCGTGCCGAGTTGATCTGCTATCTTGCCAATCTCATTAAACTTACCAAACGTTCCATCGGCTTTCATCATGGCAATTTTGAGATTATTTGCCGCTTCCTCTTGCTCAATAAATGTCTTGACCGTTGACCAAACGGGTAATGCAATCGCTGTTGCTGTCGCACTACTTTTTATAAAACCGCTGGAGAACTCTTCACGCTGAGCTTTACGGGATAGCTGTTTGTCCATCGTTGCTTGTAATCGTTGCTGTGCTTTTTCAGCGCGTTCAATCGCAGCTGTAAATTGTTGTTGCTTAGCTGTGGCACGCCCAATGAATTGTTGCATACGCTCATAACGACGTACCAATTTAGTGACATTTTTATCTCCGGTCGCATAAGCCAGTGAAATACGATGCTGTAACGTGAGTTGTTTTTGTTGTGCTCGTTCAATACGTGTGCCAAGTCGAGATTGTGATTGATAGGCTTTAGACAGCCGATCACCCAAGCCTTTGACACTCTTTTGCGCTTGATTAAAGGTAGCCTTAAAGCCACCGCCAAGTGCAGCACCAATCACTAAACCAATCGCTAATTCTTTTGCCATTTATATGATCCTGTGGTAAATATAGGTTTAATAACGCAATAGCAAGGAGCATAAGATGTTCGATGAAATAATTGACTTATGGCGAGGCGGTTCAATTTATGAACGCACAGGAGCTATCTTACTTTGCGTGATAATCTTGTGCGTCTTTAGTTATTTTGGTTATCTCACCATAATAACCATTGTTGATTACGGCTGGATGATAGGAATGATCGTTGCAGTTGTTTTAAGTCTGTTTATCGCGTTACTTACCGTACTTGCCAGTCCAGCTCTAAGCTTGTTACTTATCGTGATTGCTGGCTTGGTACAGGCTGTTGTCAGCCTATGTCAAGCCATTTATCGTTTATTGAAGCGGTGAAGCATAACCAGCTTTAATTTGCCGTTGTGCTTGAGCAAGCCACGTTTCTAATTCAGATAACGTCAATCCCTCCAACTCAGCAAGCGTAAACCCGAACCACCATTTTAAATCCGCCAATATCGTCATTAACGCTTCATCATTCGGCATCATCACCGAACAGAAACGAGCTTATCTTGCGATAATCCTTCCAAGTCATCTGATCAATGTCTTCAACTGTTAACCCACAACAGGCGGCAATCAGAATAATTTCTCGCTCTTCATTGGATTTTGCTAACTGTGCGGCACGGCGAAAATCCTTGACAAGCGGTTCACGCACTTTTACTTCTTCTAACGCTATACCGTCTGCTAAGGTAATTGGGGTGGATAAACGAATCACGTTAGTTAATGCTTCAACTTTCATAGACATAAAAAACTCCTTAGTAGGTTTGGTTAATTTCTACTAAGGAGTTTACTTAAACAGGTTTAAATTTGATTTTAAAGCGCTTTAAAGATTTTTATTGGCCGATATTCGTACGATATTTTTGTAAAATATCCTGTCCTGCAACACGATATTGGTTACTGAAGGCGTCATAGAACAGCACTTCTTTGCCATTGATCATTTGCTTCACTGAATGCACCTGAAACGTCATCGGATATTCAGTTGGCTCTTTCTTGTATTCACCAAGATTGACCTTGCTAAACATCGCATTTAATGTCAGCACCAACGGCACTTCTTCCGCCATACCCGCAGCATTAAAGACTCTTACATCTGCACGCACCATCAATTGTGCCGTTTTAAACGGATTGCTGGAAATGGCTGCTACTTCTGGATAAAAACCGTCCCACGTCACCTCGCCCTCCAACGCATTCACCTTGCTCGGCAATTTAATCACTCCCACTAACCCTAAATTGTCGTGTTCGGTAAATTCCACTTCAAATTCAGGCAGTTTAATCGTTTTCGCTTTGCCAATTAAGCTATTGCCGTTGATATAGACGTTAGCGTTATCGACTTGATTAATTACCGCACTCATTATTGACCTCCTGATACTAAGTTAACGAGATATTTACGCGTTACAATAGAGTTATTAGTAATGCGCTCTGCTGGGATTTTCGGTGTAAAGTCATATTGCAATGGCACCTGTCCTTGACTAAAGGCATCAACGAGATTGGCATCAGGGTCAAGACTGACACTATAACCCACAATGGATTTTAAGGTGCTCAAATAGGTTTCCACTGTCCCAATAAGACTGTCTAACAACGCTTCATCAATCGGCAAATCCATATATTGCAGCTCAACGCGACGAATACTTTCGTCAATTAAATCGGCAGTGCGTTGGACGGTTTCAAAGTTACTGATATGGGTAACGGTCGGATAGCACGCGAGGCGGTTACCCCACATTCTAAAGCCCGTACCAAAACTATTAAATACGGTAGTAATACCGACCGCATTTAAGCGATTCGTTTCACTTTGCTTGTCATCAATGCGTGCAGTGAGTGGGACTTCTACCCCGATAACGCCTTTTAATTGACGGTTAGAGATACTGTACCAATAACCTTTCTCCACATCGGTGAGCATTCGTAAGCCTGCCGCGTGTGTGGCTAAACTCTCTAATGTGTTACGTTCGCCAATGACGTGCGGATAAAAGAGTTCAGTGCGGTCAGAACTGGTTTTAAAGTTAATTGTCCCTTCTGGGCCACGTCCGGCAATTGCTTGAGCAAAGGTGGTGCCTTGTGGTGCCTGCACATACGCTACTGCATTTAATTGACTTGCGAGTGTTTCAAGCGATGCCGTCATGGTTGCTGTCGCATCATATTGTGGACAGATTAAAATCTTCGCATCTGTACCGAATAAGTTAAACCCAGCACGTAACATCTCAAAGCCCGTCCGCTCGCCAGTGCGTGTATCAACTCCACCGCGTAAATCCGCTTCGGTGACTTTGGTTGGGTCGGCATAGCTGTAAGTTGCTGTGACATTGGTTTTATTGGCAGTAAAACGAATTTCCCCAGTCAGCATATCTGCGTTGTAGTCCGTACCGGCAACTAACGCGTCTCCGCCGGCTTTGATGGTTAAGTTAATTAAGCCTGCTTGGACTGTTGTTGCGGTTAATGTATTTTCATCCAGCACCAATACTTCATCCGTCACTAATGTACTATGCTTAGTTGGATCTAACACATTGATCACATACACTTGTCCTGCTGCATAACGACTTAATATATCCAACGCATCACAAAGCGAATAGCCTCGGTCTAAAATATTACCGAATTGAGCAAAGTCTTTTTTCGTGATACAGAGTTTGAGGGCATTGACCTCGCCAACGGGTGCAGTGCCGACAATCCCGACAATCGCCCCGTCCACCTGACTAACGGGAACACTACCACCATTTTCGCGAATGGTTTCTGAACCGTGATGATAAGCCATATTAAGTTGTCTCCTTTTTTGTGAGTCTTGGGTCGAGCGGTTGCCCGTTACGGCGGACGATCACTTCGACCAATTTTTGTAAATCTTGTGTTTTTGTTTGTTGCACTTGTACGGTGTCGACTTGTAATACCAACTGATACTGCCAAACGCCACTTTCTTCGCTATCAAATTGCTCGCTAATTAAGTAGCACTCGCTGCAATTTGGCGGCTGAAAGCCCACCATTAATCGCCTGAGTTGGTCTAGCAGCAACAACGCCCCGTTATCGTTATGCAAGTTACGACTGATTACGGTGAGCATAATACGTACCGTGCGAGATTGACTGATAATGTCAGAGGCACGCAATTTGCCAAATGTCGAGCCGACATAACCAATCAACACTACGCCATTAGGGTGCGCCAGATAATAATCACTTGGGTTATCCGGCATAAGCTCAACTTGCCAATCAGGTAACGCTTCTGACAAATGTTGCTGTATTGCGGTTAAAATCGGTAACGTTGCTGACATCAGTAACCGTCCGTATTGAATTTGCTTGCCGCACGCACTTTAAACTCACCGCTATCAGGCAATAAGTCATCAACACGCGTCTCATCTAGCGCTGTTACCCCAAGATGCAGTTTGCCTGTGGCAATCTGCTCTAACTCTTTAATTGCCTGATGGTAAGTTTCCTTGACCGTTTCAGGCATTTTCATTTCTGGACGACGGGCATAAAGCCAATAACGAGCCAATGATAAGCAATGCTGACTAATGACCGTTGGGGTTTCCGACAACGGTAATAGATAACGAGAACGTAAGGCGGCATCAATGCGTTCACTAGCCACTTGAATCGCAGTATTAATAACAGGTAAGGCAATCTCTGTCGCTCGACTGTCATCATTACTTAGTTGGACTAAGATATTGCGACTAAACGCTGCTACTAACATTTCTGCCGTGATATACATTATTTTTCCTTTTTATCTGTTTTTTCAGTTGCTTCCGCTTCCTTCGCTTTTGCCTCTGCTTCCTTCGCTTTTGCCTCTGCTTCCTTCGCTTTTGCCTCTGCTTCCTTCGCTTTTGCCTCTGCTTCCTTCGCTTTTGCCTCTGCTTCCGCATTGGCTTGTTCTACTAATGCTTGTGCGATGGCTTCTGCTTCCGCTTTTGCTTTTTCGAGTGCTTTCGCATCTTTTAGCGTGACATACACAGCTAAACGATGATATTCCGCTTCAGTGAGCGAGATTTCCTCGCCCACGTCATAGCGCTTGCCGTTATGTAAGATGGCAGTGTGAGCAACCACTGCGGTTAATACGGCTTCTGTTTGTTTGGTCGTACGTGCCATTCCAACCTCCTAAGCTAAGCAGTCTTTAATCAGATAGCCGGCAGGTTTACCGACCAAGTGCGGTTTATGAATATCGGTAGTGCGGATTACTTCCAGTTTGCCGCCATTTTCCACATAGCGGTCAACAAATAAGCCACCTTTGCGACGTACGGTATAACCGTAACTTGGTTCGTAAACCGTGCCTTTTTTCTCGGTAGAACGTGGCGCGACATACGCTAACACAATGGTGTCTGTCCAAATATCTTTTAGCGTGCTGGATTCTTCATACACCGCCTCGCCAATTTTGACCGTATCGACATCAATCAACTTAGCAAAAATCTCTGGTGTGATAATGCCAGTTTGCACATATTTGATTTTTTCAATCACTTTCGGATGCTCTTTTAACACCTGCCACACATCACCGGCGATAATGCAAACATTGGCTTTACGACCGATAGAACGTTTAATGGCACGTTTTGCCATATCAAAGACCGTAAACGGATCTGAATTGGCGTGGCTAAATTGTGATTCACCAGACAGCACAATTTTGTTAGTGCTGTCATAATTGGCTTCGTTTTGCGCGACATCAGCAATCTCTTTTTCACGCCCTAAGGCAATGACATCTTGCGTTGTGTTGAGGGCGAATTGACGTAAGCTAAAAATTGCCTCGTTTTCTTCACGATAGTCAATTGCATATTCAACATCGTGTTCTTCCAAAGCCACATCAATTGCACCAATGTCCTCAGGCTCTAAGCGATTCGACGCGCCACGTAAATTACGCACAGTGGACGGCAGGCGGAACGCTAAGCGTCCAAAGGTTGGGATTTTGCCCGCTTCTTTGTCAATTTCGACTACCGGCATAAGCGTTTCGCCAATCAGCTCGTTGTTGTAATAACCTTGTGCCAACTGGGTTAATACGGGGTCTTGAACACGTAATTTTGCTAAATTGTGTGCAGTCATTAATTGTCTCCTTTTAGTTAATTATTGGTTAATTGCGTTAAACGCCTCAACATAACTGACGCTATGAGCTTTCATATAGGCTCGGACTTTTTTGTCCATCTCAATGCTTGCCGGGTCAGTACCTTCGGCATATTCCACGCTGTCATCTTTTGGTTCAGCGACCTTGTCTTTGGTTGCCACTTCGGCAAACTCAACCGACTTCGGCAGTTCGGTTAAAAACGCTTTTAAACGCTGTTTAAAGTCATCTTCCGAAAATTCAGTACTGTCATGCTCTGTATTCAGCAATGCGAGCGCAGCCTCTTTCTGCTTCGATGAGAGCTTGCCTTCCGCAACCAAACTTTCCGTAAACGCTGCATTTTCCGCGTGCATTTTTTCGCGCTGTGCTTGGGCTTGCGCAGCTTTTAGCTGTGCATTTTCAGCTTCAAGGGCTGCAAGACGTTGCTTTTCTTGTTCCGACATAGTTCCTCCTTCATTTGGTTTCTCATCGGGTTCATTAAAAATAGGTGAGGGCGGTGTGTCATAAATTTGCTTTACTTCTTCACGCACCGCATCTTCTTGTAAGCTTTGCACTTGCCACGCCGGCAAAACGCGGTCAGCCTCATCAAGACTAAATTTTTCAATAAGAAAATCGCGCAACCGTTGCCACAACGAGGCATTTGTCCAGTCGCTAAACTCAACAAATTCGGTATCACTGTCGGCGAACATCGGATCTTTTAAGCCTTTCACCGCCGGCGGCATCGCCCCCAAAAAACCGACGTGGCGTAAATAAAAACCGTCCGGTTTCGGGTTGTTAGCAGAGTTTGGCAAGTAAAAAGCGGCAGAGATTTTTTTAAACTTGCCCTCACGCACCAGCTCGGCAAATTCACTGTCGACCTGTTGCGGTTCGGCTTTTAACACATCGCCCTCTGCCACTAAGCCCTTAATCCAACCATAAGCCGGATTGTCGTGTTTCGGGTGCCCGATCACTATCGGCGCTTCGTGGTACTGAGCGCTGTAATTGGCAGCGATGGTTTTTAAATCATCGGCGGTAATGGTGACAGTGTTGCCGTTAGCATCTTGTCTGGTGCCGGCACGAAAGATTTCGATAAGTTCCATAGCGTCTCCTTTGAATTAATGACGCTAGTGTAGCGATTGGGCATATAAATTGATTTTAAAGCCCTTTAAAGATTTTAGATGGGAGAGTGAGAAAGAAAAAAAGGAAAATAACGGCAGAATAGATTTTTAATATCGTTTAAATGCCGTTTAAATCTTTCAGGGTGCGTTTAAATTTTTTCAGATGATAAATTGTACCACCTAAAGCAAAAAACGCCACAGTGTGCGTTTTATGACGTTTTCTAAATTATTTAATTTGCGATAACTGTCGTTGTAACAATGTCGTGGCTTTATTTAACAGTACCGCTTTATCATTGTTATTCACACCTAACCACGGACGAGGATGCAACTTTGTTTTGTGTCCTCGCCCCGTCTTGCCGCCAAAATGTTGGATTCGTGCATATTTGGCATCAGAACCAAATTCCACGCTATTATCGTCGTAATTATAGGCGGTTTTATCGCTTAAATAGCCGTCTTGACGCAAAATCTTCAGGCTTTTGCCTTTTTTACGTTTACGTTCCAATGTTGACTTTTCAAGCGACTTCCACTTTTTGCCGTCTGGAGCCACTTCTTGCTTAAAGCGTTCTTTGTGGATTTTTTTTAGTGTTTCACCGAGTACGCCATAGAGTTTTTTAGGGTGTTGTAACTGAATTGCTATTTGCCTTAATTCATTACTGGCGTGGTCATCAAGGGTAATTTTGATCACGATATTAATCTCATCTAAAATAACGTAGGGTAATAACACCCTAACTACATAAGGAATAAAGTATGTTAGTAAATGGAGAACAAGCAATAGGTTTAGTTTATGATTTATTATTTGAAAAGAAATGGCTAGTCGAAAAGGCAGAAAAATTACCACTTGATCCACTTTCTGAAAAAGAAGCGGTAATGTTTCTTGCGACACTCGATCAACAAAGTGAAACAACTTGGCTACAGCTAACCCCTAATCAAAGATCAACTGCAAATGGTTTGATTATGGATTTTATTGCTAAATGCCTAACCACTAGCCGAGAATGGAATGTACCTGATGATTTATCACCACCAGAACAAGCCATTCATATTTTCAAACAAGAAATTGAACGTAGTCATTTTTCTCTTTTAATTTTAAACTAACCTGCTCACGCATTGCGTTAATTTTTTCTAATGGCAAAGCGTTTTTTACTTTAAAAGCCTTTTCGGAGGCTTTTTCTTTTTTAGCCATTTTGTTCTCCTGTTGATTAAAAAATAGTTTAGTTGTATAGTGCAACAAATCCGCAGGGGGTTTCCTACTGGAAAGGTTACGCTGCAAAAAGGGGTATTATCCTGTTCGAATCAGGCAAACCTGCGGTTTAATCTAGACTTCCCCATAGCAGTTTAAAATCATATAACGCAGAAAAATCTTTCATTACACTTGCCGTTCTTACCAAATTTAATTTCGCTTTATATTTTTTACTGGTTAACTGATCTTTTAATATTGCTTCATAATCCATCTTAACGGCAACTTTCCCCTTATCGGTATCATAAACAAATAACAACACATCACTTGCTTTAACGTTACGTTGTTGCTCTTTGGTTTGTAACAAAATTGCCTTAGGATTTCTTAATTTCTCCGGCAACTGCCGCCAAAACGCCACAGGCAAGTTAATCCTTTTTTTCTGCTTGCTGTCGCGTAGTGCGTGTAAAATATCTTCATCTCGTACAGCAATCACGGCAGATTGCGGTGCTTTCTCTAATGCGGTTAATTTCTCAATCACACTTTCATTGATCACACCGACATATTTCATTTGCCCACGTGCGACTTTTTCTGTTGCGACAGTATCGACCATATCCGCCATCGACGCATTCAACATCGCTATCGCTTGCGGACGTTTAGCAATGACATCATTTAACAACAAACTTGCAAAACGTGGCTCGGCGGTGGTAAGTTTTTGCATTAACAAGCTATCAATGTTTTGCATTCGCCCCGTTTTGAGATTATCAAAATTATGCGGTGTAAAGCCAACATCATAACCTTTTGGTACATTCACGCTTCGTGGGTTGCCGCTACGCACACCAACTAACTTATCCTCAAATTCGATTTGCACCGGCGGCGACACGTTACGTCCCATTGCCTTAAGGTCGTCATCATCGTGGGCAATCACAGTGCAGTGGCAACCGTAGGCTTTAATCGGGTAGTAGTAACGCCAAAACGGGTCGTTTGCCGGTCTAATCGTGCCGTCTAATTGCACGTGTAACGGACGTGGGTGAGCATTATCATTATGTTGATATTCCCAATAGGGCATCACATCAGCTAAATCAAGATGTTGTTGCAAACGACCACGATTGTAGGCGGCATAAACATTGGTATCGTAAATAATCCGTGTTCGCCAGTTGCGACCGCCTTTATATTGCCAGCCTGTTTTTGCCACAATCTCATCAAACTGCTTACGAAACCCCTCAAGGGTTTCACCGCGTTGAATCGCGTCATCTACCGCTTGACGAAAGGCAACTAATACCTCATTACGGTTTGCTCCTGCCACCATAAAAAAGTAATCGTGTTCTTCGCCTAACACGTCTAAATAGCTGTTGGTCGGCAGATTGAGCTTTTTCTCAAAATAGCGAGCTTGCTCTTTAAAGCTAAAGCCACTTTGTACCGTCATTTTTTCACTTCCTCCGCCACGCTATAACGTCCAGCCAATTCAGCGGTGGTACTTGCCCACGCCATTACTTTGGCATATTCGGCAAAGGTCAGCTCCGGAATAAGGCTATCAAGTTGGTTACGAAAATCTTCCAAACTCTCCGCTTGTGAGAGCTTGTCCTGCACCTGTTGCAACCAGCTTTCGACATAAGGCTCACCCTCCACTTCGAGCTGTTCAACAATGCCATCGGCGATATTTTTTGGCATTTCTGGTTCGGCAAACTGGGCTTGTGGCTTATCAGCATCTTCAGCGACTAACTCAATATCACCCTCTTCAAAGTTATATGTTCGTTGTAAATATTGTTGAGTAAACTTCACACCAACACGTGATAAAATTTCGTCCCGTTCTGCCTGCAATTTATCCACGCTTTCCTGTTCAAACAGCTCAAACTTCGGTAACTGATCTACGTTAAAATTAAGTTCACAAAGCCAGCTTAAAAGCTGATTAAACACGCTTTCAACTAAGCGAGCATCATCATCGCGAATATCTTCCAACACTTCCAGTCCAGCGGTAGCACTGGCACGATTACTATCAGCTTCGGTCGTTTGGTCTTGCCCTAAAATGGCAACACTAATTTCTGATTTACAGTAACGCAAAAAGTCATCAAACACTTGTGAGCTGCCGCCTTTGCTGGCACTTTCCAATAAATTAATTGAGCTGTCGTCCGGAATAGCCGCCACCGCTGTACCAAGCATTTGCTCTAAACTGTCTAATAAATCTTCGGTTTCAGTCGGGGTAGAAGTGCGTGGATGTTTACCGACTAACCACGGTGAGCCGTATTTTTCGGTAAATTCCAACCAAAACTTAAACCCACCTTTTTTAAAGGTCGCTGCCCAAAAGCATTTGGATAAATCGCCTTGTCCGTATGGATTTTCATAGGTGGCATCTTGGGTAGCGAGTAAAAATTTCTTCTCCGGCAAAGCAACGCCTTCCACTGGATTGGCTTTGGTACGCAGTTTTAAGCAGTTATCCTCATCAAACACAAACCATTCTTGCGGTTTAGCCTGAATATCAAGCGGTTGCCAAATACCCTCCGCATAACGCCACACCACCTCCAACGCTTGGTAACCGAACAGGGTGGCGTTGAGAACTTGTGAGATAATGTGATTCAGTGGCAACTCCGCAAAAATCGCCGCCAGTTGATCATCAACTTGCTGATTACCGCTTGGTGTAAGCCGCCACTCTAGCCCTTTAACTGCTGCTTTACGGCGACGTACACAGCCTGCCACGTGACTATCTGCCAACACTTCACGATAAGCGCTAATATCACGCCCCATCTTTTTTAACACCGGATCGGGATTGGGAAGATAATGCCCGATAGCGTAGTAATCTATTGCTTGTGCTCGGCTGGCAATAACTTTGATCATATCCTGTTTTTTATTCATCTGTTACTCCTAACACGCCGCTAAAAAGGCAAATAAAAATAACCAACCCCAGCCATCTAAACCAAGCCATAGCAATGCACAGCCACCTATTACACATATTGACGCAAATACATAACGCATTATTCATACCCTTTTGTTAATTGAACACTTTGCCGTGGCTTACGGCTGGAGGCTTTCACAGGTAGCAATACCGCCTCTTTTGCCGCCAGCAAGGCTAAAAAACACGCCCACGTGCGGTCAGCGTGTCCGCTACTGTCGTTTTCCGCCACAAAGCGAGGTTGCCCCGTTGAACCTGTGACTTTTTTGAGCTTGTGTAAATCTTCACGCAAGGCATTATCACCTTGTGGTATGCGGATTCTTCTATCTTCAAACGCATTTTTGCCAATGGTCGCCATATTAAGTTTGGTTGCCACGTTAAACAGCACGCCTTGTACTCGTTGTTTGCCGTGTTGATATTGGGCATCTTCCACCATTTTTTCGCCCATGCCGGTTTGGTCGAGGTTACAAGCAATCACGTTATATTGGTGCATTACACGATCCAGCTCAGCTAATTGTTCACGCAAAGTAACACGTTTTAGCGTCACAATTTCTCGCGTCCAATACACATCACCAACCAGTTCTAGCACCCAAATCACGGTTAAATCGCCTCGCACCGCAATATCCATCCCAACAAAGCACGGGTTACCGGTGTAATGTTCAGGCAAACCTGCCAAAGGATGTTCAACGCCGTCAATTAAGTCATAAGAAAGCCAACTGCTGGCTTCATCCAACCATTTCAGTTCAAACTCCTGCGCCCACGCATCTTCATCATTTAACCCTTTGCGCAACTGCTCAATATCACGCGGCAAACCGTCTGCAACCGCCTGATAAATGTCGACCGTATGTCGTGACCACTCACTGTTGTTTAAATCGGTCATCAATTCATAAAACTTGTTGCCTTTGCCGTTTGGTGTGCTGACAACACGCAATTTCCAACCGGCGGAAATCACCGGAAACAGGGCTTTCCAAATCTCACGGCTGTCTTGGTGAAAAGCAAACTCATCTAAAAAGACATTGGCACTAAAACCACGTGCGGTGTCCGGATTTGCTGGTAGAGCAGTAATTTTTGAGCCATTTGGGAAAATCACCTCTAACGCATTAATCGTCGGGCTAAACGGCACTTCGGCAATTTCACACGCCACCCCGACTGCCTCAAGATGACGCTTTATCCCCTCGTTAATCGCTTCTTTCGCTTGGCGTTCTCCACGCGACAAAATCACCCAGCGTGCCTTTTCGCCTCGTGCTTCCGCCGCTAGACAATCCAACACAATTTCAAGGGTAGTGGTAAAGGTTTTGCCGGTCTGACGGGCAAACATTGCCACTTTGAAACGGCTGTTGTCCTGTAGCCAACGCTGTTGATAACCATAAAGCAGGGTATTACTCACTAATGCCATAGACCGCCCTCATCATTTTTTCTACATCAGCAATTGCCATTCCGGATTGTTTACCGGCTTCTTCGACCGCTTTGGCGGCTTGTGCAATCACATCTTCACGGATTTCTTTTTCGCGTTTATAGTTGACTGACTGTGCTTGCTCAATGCGTTGCGCAACTAACGCTAATTGCCCTAAAACTTTCGGACTGATTTCTTTTCCCGATTCGCTCATACTCATTGATGTTTCAAAGGCAAGCGTTTTAACAAACTCAAGCAATAATTTACCGACGTCGCTATCGGGCATTTCGCCAAGCTGCTTTGTCCACACTTCCGCCATTTGTCGACTTGCCCGAATTTTTGCCCCAAATTCTTCCATACGCGAGGCATAGCGATTTAAACCAGTGCGGCTTAATTTCATTTCTGCACTGAGCCCTGCCTCGTCAATCAGGCTGTTAATGTATTCGAGGATGTCTTGCTGACTGTGCGATTTATCGCGCAAACGCAATAACAATTCTTGACGGATATGAGGCGGCAATAAATCCACTTTACTGGCACGTCCCCGTGTTTTTTTATCACTCATTTAAACCTCCTTTAAGCACTGGTCAAACTCGGTTTAAATTAGCGTAACAGTGGCTTTTTGACACCATACACTTCGGTACGACCTTGTGCTACATCCCATCCGCGCGCTGTCAAATAAGCAACGTAACAACCTGCCACATCTTTAAGCTCAATTAATCCTTGCTCTTTTAACCAAAGCAGATGTGAACGCACTTGGTCGCGACTGATTCGATGACCGTATAAATCTAAGCAATCTTGTAAGATGCTTTCGTTAGCATCGTTATTCGCTTCCACTAAAGAGCGTAAAATCACTAAACGTTGGTCTTGTGCAAAAATATTGTACTTATCCATTTTTTACTTCCTTTTCTATCAACAGTTGGACTTGATGGCTCAGTCCCTCCACTTTGGTGGCGATTTTGTCGCTTTTGCCGTCCAGCTTTGCCATTAAGATTTTGATTTCGGCAAGGTCGCTTGTGGTTGGCAAATCCTGCACTTTGGTTTCCAGTGCGTCCAAGCGGTGTTCGTTGGTGCTGACCGTCTGTTTCAGACTGTGCATTTCTTCACGTTTGATATATTTGCTATCCATTGTCAGCCTAACAATAAAGCCAACAAAGCCTGCTACCGATAAAATAATGCCCCAATGTTTTTGCACGACATCAAGGATTTCGCTCATTGCCTACCTCCTTGTGACAAATTGCCCGATAGGTTTGGTTATGCACCCATATTTGACGTAAGGTTTCTGTTGTGTCATTGCGACTTGCTTTAATCACGCTAAAGCCTGCACAACTACTATTCGTCACGTAAATCGCCGGCTTGCTGCAAGCGGGTAATAACATCATCACGGCTAACGCTACGACTGTTTTCTTCATTTTTGTTTTTCTCCCGATAATTGCTAATTTGTGCTTGTGCCGCTGCCTGTTGCTGTTTAAGTTGTTCAGCGATTTGCTGGTAGGTGGCGATTTGCTTTTTCGCTTGCGCCACTTTTAGCCACAAAAACGCAAACAGCGCGCCGAGCAAGGCGATGATGGTTAGCCAGATATAAGCACTTAATGTCATTGTTTGTCTCCTTTATTAAGCGCATTTGCAAAGCCTTTTGTCGCCACACCGCCACCACAAAATAGGGCAAACGTCATAAAGAGTTCGGGGGTGTAGCTACGGTCGAGATAGACGCAATAGGTTAAAATCCCTGCCATCAGCAACGCCCCGAAAAACTGGATAAAGGCGGTGGTTGATAAGCGACCGTTGTCGTTGGTAATAAGTTCTTTTAATTGCATTTTCACACCTTTTAAATCTCTCTTGTTTCTAATCTCCCCCTGCCCCTCTTTTTCAAAGAGGGGAGTGAAATTTTCTCCGTCCAATCTCCCTCTTCTCTTATAGCCCCCTCTTTTGTAAAGAGGGGGTTGGGGGTGTAGTGGTACACTAA